>JARJMV020000267.1 GCA_029335935.2 bacterium | reverse complement strand
CCGACGCTACGCTTTGCACGGACAGGAATGTCCGTGCTACAGTGGCTTGGACAATCTTGCCCAAGCATCAATCGTCGGCGGGGACGCCGACGCTACGCTGGGCGACGCCCCTGTGGCGTCTCGTTCACTTACTTGCGTTAGGAACAGATTCGCGGTTCACGCCGTCGAAACGGGTATGCAGGGGAGGCGCAGCTGTGAATTTTGCTCAGGGGTATGGAATAGTATCCGTACGGGCGGCGAAATCTCACGGAACGAGGTGATACGACGATGAGCCAAGGGAACTGGCAGAACCGCAAGCCTGTGCGGCTGACGAAGCGCGAGATCGAGGTGCTGAGCCTGATTGCGCAGGGACGCTCTTCACAAGAGGTTGCCGACGCGCTGTTTGTGAGCAAGCGCACGGTCGACTTCCACTTAGCGAACATCTACGAGAAGCTGAATGTGAACAACCGTGTGAAGGCGTTCCGACGCGCGGCACAGATGGGGCTAATCCCCGTGGAAGCCTTCTTTGGCGAGGTCGCCGACTAACTTGGGGGATGCTCAGCGGGCGCGATGAGGCGGGCAGCGGCTCGCCTCGTCGCGTTTTAATAACCGAGTTCGAAGAAGTATCGCATCCACGCGCCTGCAATCGGCGCAGCAACCGCGCCGCCGCCGCCTGCCTCCTCTGCCATCACGCAGAGAGCCACACGCGGGTTCTCGGCAGGCGCGAACGCTATGAACCACGCGTGCGTTTTACCGCCCTTGCGAAACTCTGCCGAGCCTGTCTTGCCTGCGACTCGTATGTTGGGTATCCGCGCCGCTGAACCTGTACCCCCGTCCACTGTGCGTACCATCGCCTCAATCACGGCGTCCCAGTGTTGCGGCGACGCCTCGTAGCGGTGTATCACCTCGGGCGCGACACGCTCCAGCAGCTTCCCGTCGGGCGTGCGAATCTCGCGGACCAGGTGGGGGCGGTATATCACGCCACGATTAGCAATCCCCATCGTCATCACCGCGCCCTGTAACGGTGTGATTGCCAGATAGCCCTGCCCGATGCCATAGTTGAGGGTCTCGCCCCCGAACCACGGCTGCTTGAGCGTCTCGCGTTTCCACTGCGTATCGGGTACCAGCCCACGACGCTCGTGGGGCAAATCGATGCCCGTGCGCTCGCCCAAGCCGAACGAACGCGAGAGCTGCGCTAAGTCATCGGGTCCTAAACGCTGAGCCAGTTGATAGTAGAACACATCGCACGAGGCGGTGATGGACTTGTAGAAGTCGACGTGTCCGTGCTGCTTCCAGCATCGGAAGGTGCGCGCCCCTGCTCGGTAGCTGCCCGTGCAGACCACGCTGGAGCGCGTATCGATGAGTCCGCGTTTGAGGCCTTCCAACGCCACAAGCGGCTTGAAGATCGAACCGGGCGAATACGCCGATTGGATGGCGCGATTATTCAGCGGCGCACGCGGGTCGTTAATCAGCGGTCGCCAGACCTCGTTGCGGATGCGCGGCACAAATAGGTTCGGGTCGAACGATGGCTGGCTCACCATCGCCAACACCTCGCCCGTGCGCGGGTCTAACGCCACCAGTGCGCCCTTGTGCCCTTGCAGCAGCTCGTATGCCTTCTGCTGTAGGCGCCAATCGACGCTCATCACCACGCGATTGCCCGGCTTTGGCTCGAACGCCTGCAGTGTGCGCACGCGCCTGCCCGACGGGGTCACCTCCACCTGCTCGCCGCCCGGCTTGCCGTGCAGGTGGAACTCGTAGGCGCGCTCGATGCCGTTCTTGCCCACGAAGTCGCCCCCGTCGTATAGCCGCATGCTGAGCCAATCGCTCGATTCCTCTTGGCGGGCGGAATACTCTTTGAGCTCTTCCTGAGCGATTTGCCCTACATAGCCTATCAGATGCGCGAAGAGTTTGCCGTGCGGATAGCGGCGCATCGCTTGGAGCGAGACTTCCACCTCGGGTAGGTTGTATTGGCTCTCCAGCAGGCCGACGGCTTGCTGGAACGCGACGCCTTTCTGAACCACGAGCGGCGTAAAGGGGTTGATACGCGGGTTGTCGATGAGTTCGCGCAGTTCGTCGGGGGGCATGCCGAGCCGTTGCGCCACCAACGGAATGCGGTCGGGCTGGCGTCGCAACAGGTCGGGGATGACGCTGACGATAATCTGCGCGCGGTTCGTGGCTAAGATCCGCCCGTTGCGGTCGAGGATGAGGCCGCGTGGAGGAGGCGTGCGCAGCAGGCGCGTGCGCACCAGCTCCGCACGCGCCGCCAACTCCTCGCCGCGTAGCACCTGCAGATACCATAGCCGCGCCATCAGAACGCCAGCGACCAACACAATCGCGAGCAACATCCCGTACTCGCGGCCCGTGATGACGCGCTTCTCCTCGCGCCGAATACCCAGATACCGCTTCGGACGCTCTATCATCGCCTGCCGATTCCGTGCTTTGTGCAGCGTCGCTTGGGTTCTTTACCTTTCTCGAAGCGTTTCATCACGACCTCTGGGCAGTAGTCGGTAGCAAGTAGCCCAGTGTCGGCGCAGATGGCGACCGTGACGAACTCTGGCGTTGGAGGTGGCGCGCTGCGGGGGGGTGTAGGGGGAGGTGCATTGCGTGGCGCGCCGTCGGCGAGAGTGGGCGTGGCTTCCGTGTCGCGCGGCGCGGCGGGCGCACTGGTAGGCGCGGCGGACACGCCTGATGTCGCAGGCGGCTCGGGATTGCCCTGCGTCGGCGACTCAGGCGGTGGCGCGATGGCAGGTGGGACATCGGCGTCGTCCGTATCGTCCAACACAGGCGGCTCAGGTTCGGGTACAGGCGGCGCCTCTACGACGGGCGCACTCGGACGCCCACCACGCGCTTGCAACCGCTTCTCGATGGCGTTCACCTGCTCCATCAAGTCCGCCCAGATACGCGCGCACACCGTGCCGCCGAACACGCGCCGCATCGGGCGATACTCCCAGCGCTGAGTCTGGGGATTGTAATACTCGCTGGCGACCCAAACGACCGCTAAGTACTCATCGGTATAGCCCACGAACCAAGCGTCTCGATAGTCGCTGGTGGTACCCGTTTTGCCACGCGCGTTTGGGATGCGTGCCGCCGCCTTGCCCGTGCCGCTCACCACCGCTTGACGCAGTATCGCGTCCATCCACTCCGCGCTCTGCTTCGACAAGACATTCGGGGTGATTTGCCCCTGCTGCTCCAAGAGCGCGACGCCGTTGCGATCGACCACACGGCGCAACATATACGGCTCGATGCGACTGCCGCCTAAAGCGAACACGCTATAGGCTTTGGCAAGTTCGAGGGGGCGCACCGCCGACGCGCCCAGCGCAATCGGCAGCACGGGGTCTAAGGGCGATGCAATGCCGAAGCGGGTGCGCGAGAACTCCACGACTTTATCCGCGCCGACCAGCTGCGCCGCGCGCACGGCGGGGATATTGATCGACGACGCCAGCGCGCGCGTGACGCTCACGCTGCCTCGAAACTTACCGTCGGCGTTCTGGGGACGCCAATACTTGCCGCGCACGCCGCTGGGCAGGCTCATCGGCGTATCCGATAAAGTGGAGTTGGGGGTCAACTTGCCCAGTTCGAAAGCGGTGGCGTACACAATCGGCTTGAACGCCGAGCCGGGCTGGCGTCGCCCCTGTGTAATGTTGTTATACTGCGAGCGTCTGAAGTTGACCCCGCCCACCAACGCGCGGATTTGACCCGTGCGCAGGTCAATCAGCACGACCGCGCCTTGCGTCACGCCCTGACTGCTGAACGCCTGCACGCCGCGTTGCAGCGCGGCTTCGGCGGCGCGTTGCATCTCCATGTGGAGCGTCGTGTAAACTTTGAGATTGCCCTGCAGCAGCAGTTCGCGTCCGTAGAGCGTCTCCAGCTCGCGCAGCACATCCATCACGAAGTAGGGCGCGAGGAACCGCGTGCGGGGGCGTGTGTGCGCCAGGCGCAGTGGCTCGGCTTTGGCGGCGTCGCGTTGGTCGGGCGTGATATAGCCCTCCTGCGCCATCAGGTTTAGCGTCAGGTTCCGCTGGAAAATCGCCTCGTCGGGGTTGCTGAACGGGTCGTGCCCAGAGGGGCGTTGGGGCAACGCGGCAAGCAGCGCACACTCCGCCAGCGTCAGCCGCTCCAACGGCTTGTTGAAATAGACGCGCGCCGCCGCCTTGACCCCATACGCGCCGTTGCCGTAATACACCTGATTGAGATAAAGCTCCAGGATCCGCTCTTTGGTGAGGCGGCGCTCCATCTCCTGCGCGAGGATAATCTCTTGCATCTTGCGCGAGACCGTGCGCTGCTGCGTGAGGAACACATTCCGCGCGAGTTGCTGCGTCAGCGTGCTACCCCCCTGACGGATGTCGCCCTCGGTGAGGTTGACCCACAGCGCGCGCGCCGTGCCACGCCAATCCACCCCACTGTGCTGCCAGAAGCGGCGATCCTCTTTGGCGATAGTCGCGTTAATTAGATGTTTGGGAATCTCTTTCAGGGTTGCGGGTTCGCGATACTCTTCGGCGATGCGCGCGAGCAGCACGCCGTCAGCGGAGTAGATGAAACTCGCCTCGCGCGGCTGGTAGTTCTCAATCACGCTCACGCTGGGCATCATCTGCGCCACTTGGTAATACAGCACGCCTGCGAAGGTCATGCCGCCCAGCAGGATAATCAGTAGCAGCAGCATCAGGTATGCCAGCAGGCGTTTCCACCAGCGGCGTTTCTTGCGCTTGCGCGGCTGCGCTGGCTCACCCACCACGGTCGCTTTACGCATCGACGCCTCAATTATACCTGCGCGTCGTCGCGTGGAGCAGGGTACACTTACGGCGTGGGCGCGTCGCGAGCGTGGCTGGGCTGGAGCGCAGCGTATTTCGCGCTGCAGTTGGGTACGCCGTTAATCACCTTGCCGTCGGGGTGGTTGCTTATTAGCGGCGTATTGCTTAGCACGTTGCTGCTGATGGCGACGCTTTTGGGGCTGGTGTTCGCGTGGGCGCGCGAGTCGGAGCGGCTTAGCTGGCTGGCGCCCGCGATGTTGCTTGGCGGTCTCGCGGCGTGGCTGGGCTGGAGCGCGCTGCCGACAGTGCTGGGTTGGACGCCTCAGAACCGCCCGTCGGAGTTCGCGCTTGGCGGCTACCGCGCGATGCACGGCTACCTGCTGATGGCGGCGGCGGTCGGGCTGGGCGCGACGCTCGCCAAACTCATTCGCGAGAAGAACCTGCTCGCGCCTGTCATTCCGTTCGCCGCGATGGTCGATATGCTGACGGTGCTGACGCCCGGCGGGTTCGTGAAGCAGGTGATGGAGAAAGCCCCCGAAGTGGCAGAGCGTGCGTCGGTGGCGGTGATGGCTGCCCCGAACGCGCCCCACGCAACGGCGAAACTCACCCCGATTGCCATTATCGGCGTGGGCGACTTTATCTTCTTGGCGCTGTACGCCGCGTGCCTGATACGGTTCAAGATGCGCGTGCGCGCGACGATGGTCGGGCTGTTCATAGCGTTGTGGGTCTATTTGGGGCTGGCGCTGTGGGTGCTGCCGATGCTGGGGCTTGCGCCGCGCCTGCCTGCGCTTGTGCCGATGGCGGCGGTCACGCTCGCTTTGAACTGGCGGTCGTTCCAGCTGAGCCGTCAAGAGAGCATCGCCAGCGTGGTGGTGATTGCGCTCGCGCTGGGCGTGATTGCGTTTCTGTTCACGCGAGGCGCGTAGCTACGCCGCTGTGATACGGATGCGCTCGCGCGTCATCTCCAGATTGTGCTGCGCCTGCTCGTGTTTTGGGGCGATGCTGAGTGCCTGCTCGTAGGCAATCTTGGCGGCGTCATACACGCCCATGCGGAAGTAGCAGTTGCCCAGTGTGAACCACGCTTGCACATTATAGGGGTCGCGCTCGATGCCTGCACTGTAGGCGTCGGCGGCTTCGCTGTATGCGCCGAGTTGATACAGTGCGTCTCCTGCATTCAGGAAGGCGTTCGCGTCCTGAGGGTTAAGCTCAATCGCGGCGGTGAACCAGCGCAGGGCATTCTCGTAATCTTTCAGCTGCCACAGGGCGCGCCCCCAGTTGATATACATCTCGGCGCTAATCGGGTAGCCGAGCGATTCGTAGTGTGCATATGCCTCTGCTAAGCTCTGCCAGTCGCCTGCTTCCTGCGCCGCGTGGATCCAGCGCTCCTGCCAGAGGGCGTCGCTGGGACTTTCTTGAGCCACGACGCGCACATAGGGCAGCGCGCGTCGGTAGTCGTCTGCTTCCCACCACAGCTTGGACAGCAGCTGATACGCCAGCAGGCGATACTGTTCGTGGTTCGCAAGCTGCAGGAACACCTGTTCAGCGGCGTCGCGCGCACCTTGCTCCATGAGCAGTTGCCCGTAGTCCAATAGGACAATCGGGTCGTTCGGGCGTTCTTGCAGGAGTCGTTGGTAGAGCGCACTGGCTTGTTCAAGGCGTTCCAGTGCGCGCAGGGCGCGGGCGTAGGCGAACCGCCACTTGTAGCCCACCACGCCGATGTCGCCCACATAACCGCTGCCAGCAAGCAGAGTCTCGCCGTCGGATGCCAGTAGCCCGATTCGTATCGCCGTCTCCCGCGCCGCCTCCAGCGCGTCCAGCGATTTCTGATAGCAGCCTATCTGATAGTATACTTGCGCCAGTGTGTAGTGAATCATCGGGTTATCGATGCCGCGCGCGATGGCGTCTGCCCCCACCTGCAGCGCCGCCTCGTAGCGCTGGAGGTTGAGCAGGGCGCCAATCCAG
Source organism: bacterium (assembly GCA_029335935.2). GTDB lineage: Bacteria > Armatimonadota > Fimbriimonadia > Fimbriimonadales > GBS-DC > GBS-DC. The sequence goes on along the minus strand of JARJMV020000267.1, from coordinate 3,145 downwards.
TCCGCCCAGATTTGCCCTGCGTAGTCCTCGTCGCCGCGCAGGTAGGGGCATACCTGTTCTGCCCAGTGCGCGGCTGTTTCATAGTCGCCCGCAGTGAAGTATGTGTTGGCGAGATTGAACTTGTGGAATAGATCGTCGGGTTCGCGCTCCAGTTGGCGTTGGAGGAGCTCGATGTTGCGTTGGATTTTATTGCGGTCTTGTATCATCTCGCCGCGATAGCCCAAGTGGCGTATCTGCGCGGCGACGGTGGCGATGCGCCCCCCGCGCTCGACGAGGCTGGGCGTTATCTGTTCGTGAATCGCGCCGTCCCAGCGCGCTTGGGGCAGGTTGCGGAACATGCGCACAATACGATGGACGAAGTAGTCGCCGTTGCGGATTTCGTTCAGGATTTCCAGATAATAGCCAGCGAACTGGGGGTGGCGCGCGGCGTTCAGGATCGCCTGCTTCGATTCGGGGGTGAGGCGTTCATCAGCGTCCAGCACGAGGATCCAGTCGCCTGTGGAGTGCTGGAGGGCGATGTTGCGCGCGGCGGCGAAGTCGTGTTGCCACTCGGCGTGAACCACCTTCGCGCCGAACCGCTCGGCGATGCGCGGCGTGTCGTCATCCGAGCCTGTGTCCACCAGCACAATCTCGTCCACGACGCCCTGCACGCTCTTGAGGCACTCCTCCAGATACTGCGCCTCGTTGCGGGCAATCATGCTGAGCGTAATCTTCACGCCCACAGGCTCGTCGGGGATGGGGAACTGATACCGTTCCAGCCAGTGTTCGAGGGTCTGGATACCCTTGAGCAGCGTCGCGCGGTCGTGCTGGCGTTTCTGCTTTTTGCTGGACACAAGGCGCGGGTCGCTGGCGTGGCAAATCAGCACATTGCGCAGGGGTAGCACGACCTCGCGTAGCCAGTCGGGGTGGCGATAGCCGCGCTCCAGCAGTTGCACAACGATTGGATACGCCTCCGATTCGCGTGTGAGGTAGACCCAGTTCCAGGTCTGTCGCGCGGCGATGAGGGCGGAGTTGGGGCATGCGGCGCGCGCCTGCTGAGTCAGCTGCTCCGCCTCGTCCCAGCGCGTCTGTTGCAGCAGGGCGACAATCGCGCCCTCGTAGGCGTTCTCGTCATTCGGACGCTGCGCGAGGAGCTGCATAAAGACGTGATACGCCTCATCGGGGCGTTCCTGCTGAAGCAGTTCAAACGCCGATTGCAGCGCCGCGTCGTAGCCCTCCGCGAAGATGGGGACTGCCTGCTTGACGACGGTGGTTCTCATCCGTTCCCCCCTTTCTAAGGGTGCGCTGTTATTTGCGAGCCGTGCGCTGTTTGCGCGTGGGCTGCTCATGCACGCCGTTGGCGCCTTTCGTAGGCGGCGTGAGCGCCGCGGCTTGGAACTTCTGGCTGAGCGTGCGTTTTGCTCCTGCGATTGTGTAGAGCTCTTCTTTGAGCAAGCGTTTAATCTCCAGTAGCACTTCGATATCTTCGCGCCGATAGCGTCGCTGCCCGCCCTGCGTGCGCACGGGGTTCAGAAACTCCGCGAACTCGCGTTCCCAGTAGCGAATCGTGTGTGTCTCCACACCCACTAAGAAGCTGGCGGTGCTAATCGGTACGGGACGGTCCTGAATCGGCGTTTTGCCAGTGTGTTTTCGCTTCTGCATCTCCAAACCTCCAAAGCATAATCGGTCAACTACCTGTGAGATTATCGGAAGACGATGGAAGTTTCTTCATAGTGTGTGTTCAGCAACCTGTACAGAATTCGAACAAGACCTCCAGCAGATCAGCGTCATCGACAACGCTGTCGCAATTGACATCAGCGGCGGCTTGTCCTGTTGCGCCGTGGCAGGCAGTACACTACTCAGCCCTACAAAGTGGTTCGCCTGCCGAAGAGTAGCGCTTGGACAAGAATGTCCAAGCTACTGTGGCGTCGGCGTCCGCGCCGACGCTACAGTGGGGCAGCGTGTCGGCGCATACATCCACGCGCCAACGCCGCCAAACCCAGCCCCAGCGCCATCAAACTCGCAGGCTCAGGAACCAGCGTACCCTCCGCACGCAAGTTGATATCGAGGTCAACATCAAACCCAATCTCTTCCAGCGTGAGGTCAAAAATTAGGTTCGCGGTGTTGCCCGGCGGCAGAATGGTGGGCAGTCCGAACTCGAACGGCGGCAAGTCCAAGTTCGGGTTGAAAGACTGGGAGAAGTTAATCTGCTGAAGCGAGGTGATTAGGGCATTAGTGCCGTTAACCACGACTTGCCCTTGCAACGGCAGCACGAACGGGATCGTCTGCCCCAGCGGATTGCCCAGCAGATCCGCAGCGAGGGTCAGATCGACCGATACTCCTGCCGTGAAGTTATATTGACTGGGCCCTGTGGGCGTCAGCACGCCCGCGCCCACACCCGTCTGAACCGCTGTGAACTGGCTCAGATTCACCGAGCCTATCGGGAAGCTGATGCCTTGACCGGGAAGAACATAAACGGAGTCGGGGTTGCGCGTGCGGAACGATTCCCCAGCAATCGTCAGCGTGACGGGCAATACCGCAGGTCCGTTCGCCAGAAAGTTCAGCGACAGGTTCTCGAAAGTGATGGTGTTGTTGCTCCCGTTGACAGTGGCGCGGAAGGTTCCACCTGCCTGACGATTAATGGCGCCGCCTATCGCCGCGCCGAGACTAATGTTCACGGGCACATTCTCCGTCGGTCCGAATGAACCGAACAGACCTGGCTTGGTGCGCGTACCGTTGGGGTTGGTGTTCTGGTCGTAGTTGCCGACAATCGTGCCCTGAGTACGGGCATTTATGGCGAGGTTCCCGCTAATCCCGCTGGGCGGCGCGACAACATTAAAATCATACAGTTGCGCATGGACAAGGCTGAACGCGCCCGCCGCGCCTATCAGTCCAAAGAAGAGTCTGCTTCCTTTCATACCGCAATTGATAGACTCAAAAACTTTCCAAAAGCGGACATCATCGACACAAATAGGTATAATCGCCTGCGTGGAGACCTTAGCTTGTGCGATTCGGTTGAACACAGTGTTGCCGCCCGAGCTGCAAGCGCGGTATCAGCGCCCCGACACGATACGGCGCATCCTGCGCGACTCGCGCACGATTGCGATTGTCGGCGCGTCCACCGACCCCTACAAAGCCAGCCACATGGTGATGAGCTATTTGCAAT
>JARJMV020000250.1 GCA_029335935.2 bacterium | reverse complement strand
ATCTCTCAAATGATATTTCGGGCGTTTGGGCGACGGACCCCGTGCAGGCGGGCATGCGTGCGTATCGACGGTATGTGGGGATGGCGACAGAGCGTTGGTTGCGTGGGGTATGCACGCTGGACAGCCTGAATATTGCGCACCCGCCGAGCATGCTGAGCTGGGCAGACCCTGCAGACCCCGTGCGCCCCATCGACTGGAACGACCCCGCGCTGCGCATCAACTTCCTGTTGGAGTTGGCGTGGAACTTAGAGCGCGTGGTGCGTGTATTGGACGGCTATGTTCGCTTCGGTACAGTTCGTGAGTATGTGCGGTTACGAGAGCGTATTTTCAGATAAGGCTATAAGGCGCGGCGGTTAGGCTTAGCAGTGCATCCCTGCAACGCACGCGCTTCCCTTTGCGCTTCGCTGCACCGCCGCGCCATAGGTATACCCCGAACCGAGCCTTGCCGCATCCCTACCTCATCAACAGCGCGAGAAGCGCGATTAGTATCGCGAACGCGAGCCAAACAAGCGAGCGGCGTTTCGGGCGCGGTTCATCTGGTTCGAACCACTCCAGCGGCGGGAGCCAACCGCCGCACTTCTCGCACTCGTCAGGGCGCCTATCGTACCGCTGCACCCTGATCGGTACTGCACAACAGCAGCGTGACAACAGATAGCGTTTCCAGTCCATAATTAACCTCCTTGCATAGTATCAAACTCCAAACCGCGCCCTGCCGATGCTTGCCTATCCATGCCGTGCCTAAACCATACCGAGCCACGCCTTGGACAGCCGAGCCTTGCACAGCCACGCCACATCCCTACCGAGACCCACCTGACCAAGCCGCATCCACTCGTTGCCTTAGAGGTGCGGGCGGTAGGGGTCGCCCGCACCTGTGGAGGAGATGATGGTGGAGGAAAGTCAGGGAAGTCGCGCGTCTATCGCCGTTTTCAGCTCCTGCAAAAGGAGCCGATTCGCACTGATCTCCTCATCAGGTAGATACTGCACAAGTTTGCTGACGAGTTTCAAGAGCTGTGTGAAGTTTCTACCTTCCGAGGGCTTAATCTGTGCGGCAATCTGCTTGGGGACCACCTTGCCGCCATAGGCTTCCCAACTCCTCCCCAAGATCACTGGTTTACCAGTGTCCGCTTCGTACGCGATCCTTCGAATCGCGATATTCTCCACTGTCTCCACGCGATTCGCGAGGATCTGTGAAACGGTTGGGCGGCTGATACCAAGCTCTTCTGCACGCATCACTGCGCAAGCTTTATCTTGAGTGGAGTAGGGACGCCCGTGCCTGGCGTTCGCCTGCAGCGCTACAAGATAAAGCTCCTGCTCGGTATCCGCATAAACGAACTGAACAGGGATCTGGGCATCTTTGCCCATTACGCGGGTATAAGCGTGATACCGATGCCAGCCATCCAGTATCACCATCCGATTCACATCCACCAGTAGCGGTGGGAACTCCGCTCCAGCACGCAACTTTTCTGCGAGTTCGTACGCCCATACATGGTCGCACCCCGCGCGCGGGTAGTACCGCTCGTCAAGGTGCAGCTCGGTTGCGCTGACAATATTCACCGCATTCGCTATAGTAACCATGCTCGTATCACCACACCAACCAAGCGCGTACTACTTCATACTTGCCGTGAATACCGCCCTTTTGCGGCCTGTAATCGCCGATGCCCACTATCTGGCCTGCGAATCCAAGGGCTTTGAGGACCAGCTGGACGGCGATGGGGCCTTGGGCATCTTTGCCAAGTCCGAGATCATACTCGAACTCGCCCACGAGTGCCCAAGGCGGTTCGATTCGGGGGCGTGAGCGCATCACACCTTGCCGCTGCACCAGCACGCGCCTTGTGTCAATCGCATATTCGGTGATTGGTGTGAGTGGCTTGATCGCGCGGTTCAGGCTATCGATATCAGGATGTGTATCTAACAGCGCTCGTATCTGGGCGAGGTACGAGTCTGGATCGTCTTCAAAGTCGGGGACAGGTCGGAACAGTCGGAACGAGTCTCGAACGGGCATGATGGAGCTTGCAATCTCGCGTGTCGCGTTCGTGGTGCGCGTGCGCAGTTTGTGCAAGACCTGCTTCGCGCCCTCCTTCGCAGATTCGAGAACAGCGTCGGAGCGCACGAGAATCACGCCCAGCTCATCTCGCACGCACCCCATTTCTGCCTCCACTTCGGGAGGCGGCGCTTTCTCACGCGGGTTCGCCTTACGCCACGCCTCGGCTCTGCTCATAGCGAGCCGATCGTGGAGTAGCAGCGGCGTGCGCCCAGCAATTACGATCATTATCTTATGCCACTCGGTAGCCACAGGTTGGATATCGATGGGTTGGATCTGTATCATGATTTACCTCCTGATTCTGTTTGCACTGCCGTCGCTATCGGCGCGTTGGGCGCGCCGTTGGCACTCTGGACACAGCGGACGGTGGAACTTCGCCATGCTCAGGTCGTACTGGGGCTTGCGCAACGCCTTGCCGCAATCGGCGCAGACCATCACCTCTGCAGGGGTCTCCGCAGCGCGTTCAGGACGCCCGTCTTGCTCCTCGCCGTGCAGGGGCAGGGGCGAGTCGGCATAGGCAACATGTCCTGTCGCCACATCCCCCTCGCTGAGTTCAGGAGCGAACTGCGTGCCATAGCCACACATCGCAAGCGCACGCCCCACCGCACCCGTCTCCGCCTTCTCCACAAAATCGGCGAAGTCGCCGCGCGTCTCCATCTTGGTCGCGTTTGCAATCACGCGACCACTCGCGTCTTTCACCGTCGCTTGGAAGACCGCAATCCCGTTCTCGAAGTCGAGATGCAACGGTTGCGTCTCGATGCTCCAGTCGGGATGCTCCTCGCGGAACCACACCAGCCGCGCCGACACAGGCAGGTACTGCTGCCCGCCGCGCACGCGTATCAGATATCGCCGTACATTAAATGCCATCGTATCGCCTCCGTTGTATACATATGTATACCCCTTTGCGTGCAAAAAAGTCAAGGGGTTGGGAGGGTGTACCCTTATCCGCTTCCGGAGATGGGGCTTTGTGCACGCGCACTGCAACGGCAACTCCTTCTCCCACGCAGTGAGAGGGGGTTGGAAATGAGGGCGATTTTTCGAACACCCTCAGGATTTGGGCGGGACATCGAGCGCAAAAGAGCGTCTAACGCTCCACAGCATCGGATCTGGCAAAACTGTCCGAGCTGATGCGCTCAGCAATTGTAGACTATAATAGAATTCGGAGGTCTTTTTATGCAGAAAGGTAGACGCTTGTGGAGCGCGCTGGCGGCGTTGGCGGCGAGCGCGGTCTTGGGATACGCGCAGGCGCGCGTCGAGTGGCTCCTACCCGCTTTACAGCCCTACTCGGTGGCTGCGACAGACGACGGCGCATA
>JARJMV020000162.1 GCA_029335935.2 bacterium | reverse complement strand
ACCCGCCGAACAACGCTTACGAGGCGTATCGCCTCATCGCCGAGCAGATGCACGCGCAGCTGGACGCCGACCAGCGTTTCAAGCAGATCGAGAGTGCGCTGCGCGGCTCGAAATCGCTCTCCGCTGCCGACCGCGCCTACTATCTCCAGCGGATGGCGCCGTTCCTGGACGCCTACGCGCCCCTCACGAAACTGCCCAGCAAAGCCGTTTTCGAATATGACCCGAACTGGAAGTTTTTAGAGATGGCACAGTCTCGGCGTATCGCGCGCGCCGAAGCGTTGCTAATCCGCGAGGCGCTGCAACGCAAACGCTATGCGGACGCCCTCGAGCGGATAGAACGCCTGAACCGCTTCGCCGAGCAGATGCGCACAGGCGGTGCATCGATGCATTTCCTGGTGGGGATGTCCATCCACTTATTCGCCCTTGCGCCCCTGCGCGAGACGCTGCCCACGCTCCAAGACCGCGCCGCGCTGGAGCGAATCGTCGCACTCGCGCGGCAGTATGAGGCGCGCCGCACGCCCCTATGGAAAGCAATAACGGAAGAGCGATACTTCCTCCTGAGCCTCTATGACCAACTGGCGAAAGGCAAAGTAGACCTCAACTCCCTAACAGGCGGAAGCGGTTCCCAAGATTCGTATGGACCGCTTGTGCGTCCGATGGTGAATCTCGCCCTGTCCGAATATTATCAGATGATGAATTCCGTGATTGCTGAGCTACAGAAGCCGATGCATCAGCGCGACCGCAAGGTGCTGGAGCGAGAGCCGCGCCAGCTATTGAATGCGATTCTCTATCCCGTCTTCGTGCGTGCGCACGAGAACGAAATTGCAGAGGTAGCGACGATGCGTTTGGTGGGCTGTACGGCGGCGGTGCGGTTATACAAGATGCGCACGGGCAAGTATCCCCAATCGCTGGAGGCGTTGGGGCTGGGCGAGCGGATTATCGACCCGTTCACAGGCGCGCCGTTCAAGTATCGTGTGGACCCCAAGCGCGGCTTCCTGCTCTACTCGGTAGGCGAGAACCGCACGGATGACGGCGGATACATACCCTACTCGGGGCAGTCGTGGGATAGAGGCGACCTATCAGCGGTCTCGGTGCGCGCGCCTGACGCGATGAAGGGCTTGGAACGCTCCCAGATACCGCTCGCGCCGCCTGTGTGGCTGAAGTAGCCCAGCGATAATTCAGGTACACTTTCGCTTGCGAGGAGGCAAGTATGAACGCAGGGTTCCAACAGTGGCTTCAGGCGAGCATCGAGCAGTTGAAGGCGCAGAATCTGTATAAACAGCCGCCGATTTTACAGACCCCTCAGGGCGGGCGCGTGCGCATCGGCGGGCGCGAAGTGATTAACTTGGCGTCCAACAACTATCTCGGCTTGGCGAACGACCCCCGTCTCAAGCAGGCTGCCATCGAGGCGCTCCAGCAGTTCGGCGCGGGCGCGGGCGCTGTGCGCTGGCTCGGCGGCACTAACACGCTCTATGAACAGTTAGAACAGGTACTCGCCGAGTTCAAAAAAACCGAAGCCGTGCTGGTGTTCCAATCGGGCTTCAACGCCAATTCAGGCACGATACCCTCCTGCTTTGTGGAGGGCGATGTGATTATCTCGGATGAGCTGAACCACGCGAGCATCATCGACGGCGTGCGACTCAGCAGCGCCCGCTACAAAAAGAGCGAAGGCTTCGTCTACGAACACAAAAACATGAACCACTTGGAGGACATCCTGAAGCGTTGTGGCGAGTTCAAGAAACGGCTGATAGTGACCGACGGTGTGTTCAGCATGGACGGCGATATCGCGCCTTTGCCCGAGATTGTGCAGCTGGCGGAGAAGTACGACGCGGTGGTGATGGTCGACGACGCGCACGCCTCGGGCGTGCTGGGCGAACATGGCAGCGGCACGACCAGCCACTTCGGGCTGTACGGGCGCGTGGACATCCAACTCGGTACACTCTCCAAAGCGATTGGCGTGATTGGCGGCTACATCGCGGGCAGTCGTCTGCTGAAAGAGTGGCTCATCAATCGCGGACGCCCCTACCTGTTCAGCACGGCGTTGCCCCCAGCAGCGGTCGGCGCGATTCTCAAGGCGATCGAGATCCTGCAGACCGACCCAGAGCCGATGCGACGCCTGTGGGACAACGCCCGCTACTGGAAGGAGAACCTGCAGCGGCTGGGCTTCGACACGATGGGCAGCGAGACGCCGATTACGCCCGTGTTCTGCGGCGACGAGGCTATCACGCAACAGATGGAGCGCAAGCTCTACGAGGCGGGCGTGTTCGTGGTCGGGATTGTGTACCCCACCGTGCCGCGCGGCAAAGCCCGCGTGCGCACCATGCCGAACGCCACCCACACGCGCCAAGACCTCGACGACGCGCTGGAAGCCTTCGAGAAGGTGGGCAAGGCGTTGGGGGTTATTTAGCCTGCAGCAGTTCGCGGGCGTGCTGCAGTGCGGTCTCGGTCGGCTCGCCTGTGAGCATGCGGGCAATCTCGCTCACGCGCAGTTCGCCCTCTAAGGCGTGAATGGCGACGCGCGTGGCTTCGCCCTCGGTCCGCTTTTCAAGGGCGAGGTGGCGCGCGGCGCGGCTGGCAATCTGCGGCAGGTGCGTGATGCATAGAATCTGGCAGTGCTGGGCGAGTTGGCTGAGCTTCTCGCCGACGGCGTATGCTGTGCGACCGCCCAAGCCCGCGTCGATCTCGTCGAAGACCAGTGTCGGCACGGGCGCGGCGTGGGCGAGCGCGGTTTTGAGCGCGAGCATCACGCGCGACATCTCGCCGCCCGACGCAATCTTGCTTAGCGGACGCGGCGGCTCGCCCGGATTCGCGCTGAACAAGAATTCCACCGCGTCGACGCCTGTGGTGTCCATCGGCTTGGGGCGCAGAGCGACTTGGAACTGGGCGCGTTCCATCGCCAAGTCGCGCAGGTGCGCCTGCACGGTCTCGGCGAACTGCGCCGCGCCCGCGCGACGCAACTCGGAGAGCGTCGCGCAGTGCGCCGCAGCTTGGCTCTGCAACCGCGCTATCTCCGCCTCCAACGCCTCCCGCCGCTCGGATTGCGTCTCCAGCGCCTGCAGCTTGCGCTCGGCGTCCTCGGCGTACTGCACAATCGCCTCGATAGTATCGCCATACTTGCGTTTGAGCCGTTTGATGAGTTCAAGCCGCTCGATCACTGTTTCCAATCGCGCGGGGTCGTACTCGATGCTCTCGGCGTAGGTGCGCAGGTAGCCTGCGACCTCTTCGAGGTGTGCCAGCGCGCCTTCCAGCATATCGCCCCACTCGCGCACGGAGGGGTCGATTCGGGCAATCTCGGCGAGGTTGCGGCTGGCGTGGGCGGCCTGGTCATATGCGCCGTCCTCTTGCATTAGCGCGTCGTAGGCGCCCCCAGCGAGGGCAATCAACTTCTCCGCGTGGGTCAGGCGTCGCGCTTCGGTCTCCAGCAGCTCGTCCTCGCCTGCTTGCAGGTTCGCCTGGCGTATTTCGTCCACCTGAAAGCGGTACAGATCCAGCATCTGTTCGCGCTCGCGTGCGCGCGCGGTGAGTTCCTGCAGTTCGCGTTCGGCGCGGCGCAGGGCTTGCACGGCTTGAGCGACTTGCTCGCGCTGGAGCCGCGCCGATTCGCCTAACCAGCGATCCAGAAACTCCCCGTGGCTGCTGGGCTTAAGCAGCGACTGATGTTCGTGTTGCCCGTGCAAATCCACCAATCGCTCGCCGATGGCTTTGAGGGTACTCAGCGGCGTCGGTTGCCCGTTGACCCGCGCGAGGGAGCGTCCGCCCGTTTGCACCTCGCGACTAAGATATAACATGCCCTCTTCAGGGTCTACTCCGAGTTCACTCAGCAGGGCGTGCAGGTCGGGGTCGTTCGGGAGGATGAACACGGCGTTCACGCGCAGTTTGTCCGCGCCCGTGCGGATGAGCGTTGGGTCGGCGCGTTCGCCCAACGCGAGGTTCAGCGCATCCAGCAGAATCGACTTGCCCGCGCCCGTTTCGCCCGTGAGCGCGTTCAGCCCCGCCGCGAAACTCACCTCCAAGCGGTCGATAATCGCCAGGTTCTCGATGTGCAGCGTGTGCAACATCACGGCAATTGTACCTGACAGATGCTGAACCGCGCGGTTTCAGTGGCGTCTAAGAGGCTGAAGCCTACCGAGCGGGTTCGGTGTGGGCTATAATAGCGTTGGAGGCAGTGATGGAGAAGCGTACACAGCAGTCTCAGGGCGCGCCGTTGTGCGAGCGCGCGGGGGGCGAGTTTTGGGCGGCGGAGATGTCGCGTCGCCAGTTTCTCAGAGCGGGTCTGACGCTGGTTGCTGTGGGGCTGGCAACGCCGCCGTGGCTAGCGCGTATCGCCCACGCCGACGCACAACGCCTGCAACAGGGCAAGCAGCTACCCAACGACCGAATCTTGGTCGTGTTGCAGCTGACTGGCGGCAACGACGGGTTGAACACGGTGATCCCGTATCGCGACGAGTTATATTACCGGGCGCGTCCGACCCTTGCGATCGCAGAATCGCAGGCGGAGCCTCTCGATGAGCGGTTGGGGCTGCATCCTGCCCTGAAACCGCTCAAGCCGCTCTACGAGCAACGCGCACTGGCAATTCTGCAAAATGTGGGCTATCCGAACCCGAACCGCTCGCATTTCCGCTCGATGGAGATTTGGCAGACCGCCGACCCTGATGGGCACAGCCGCTACGGGTGGCTGGGCAAGTATCTCGACGCGCTGACCGACGCGGCAGCGAACCCCGTGATCGCCATCAGCTTCACGCAGGAGTTGCCGCTTGCCCTGCATGCCAGAAACGCCCAAGTGCCCTGCTTTGCCAGCCTTGCCGACTTGCAGGTGATGACGCGCGACCCCGAGCTGGAGCGCACCATCAAGCACCTGACTCAAGCGGAGGAGCGCAAGATGGACGCCCCCGCCGCCGTTATTCGCCAATCGACGCGCACGGCGCTGGAGGCGATGGAGCAGCTGCGCGAGCGCATCCGCCACTATCAGTCGCACGCCCCATACGCCAACGACCCGTTTGCGCGCGGCTTGCAGCAAGCAGCACAGATTATCGCGACCTCGCCCCAGACGCGCGTGCTGTATGTGTCGGTGAACGGGTTCGACACGCACGCAGGTCAGGCAAGCACCCACCAACGCTTGCTGGAGCAGTTCGCAGGGGCGGTCAGCGCCTTCTACGCTGACCTCCAAGCGATGGGCAAAGCCGACAAGACGCTGCTGATGGTCTTCTCCGAGTTCGGCAGGCGCGTGCGCGAGAACGGCAGCTTCGGCACAGACCACGGCGCCGCCGCGCCGATGTTCCTACTCGGCGGACGCGTGCAGGGCGGACTGCACGGCGACCCACCCGACCTGCGCAACCTCGACGGCAATAACGACCTGCGGATGCAACTCGACTTTCGGCGCGTGTATGCAACCGTGCTGGAGTGGCTCGGCGGCGACCCCGAAGCCGTGTTGGGCAAAGGGTTTAGTCCGCTCGCGCTCGTGCGCACCTAACGCGCCACACGCCTGCCATCGTACACAGGCGCGATGCGCTTCTGTTGGCGGATATAGTCTGCCACCACTTGCAGTCGCCGCTTGCCCGTGTCGACATAGGCAATCCCCATCGGCTGCAGCGCACGCTCGGCAAAGTAGGAGTTCGTCGTGCCCTTGTAGATACGGTCGTCTTCTATCGGTTCCCCGTTAATCGTTGCTTCCACCAAGCGGCGGTTCTGGGTGCGGTAGCGGATACCGCTTACCGTGGGACGATGCTCCTCCAGCAGCCGCTTCAGGTCGCGCCCTGTGATTTCGAAGCGCACGATGGTGTTGCCGAACGGCAGCATCCGTGCAAGGTCGTAGTAGCTAATGGCGCCACGCGCGAGCTCGATGCGCACACCGAACATGTTCTGCAGGTCGAACTCGCTGCCGAAGGTTGCGCGCACGGCGTCGCTGACCAAGTTGTAGTGTGCGAGGTCGTCGCCGCGCTGCACGAAATCGTCGGTCGCTTCGCCCACGATGCGCCCATACTTGCCCGCAATCCGCCGCCAATAGCGGTCTAACACGCGCTGAGTGTCGGGGCACTCGCGAATCGCAGCGGTAATCGGGAGGAGTTGCCCTTTGTAGCCGACGAGCTCCAACCGTTGCGTATCGAGGTTGCGCCAGAAGAGCAGGTCGAGCCGACCGAGTTCACCGCCCCACTGGTGGGCCTGCACGATAATCGTGCCGCCGAGATTCACAGGGGCTTTCTGCGGCCACTCCACGAAGCGCGGTTCCGCCAGTCGCGTATGCGAGTGCCCGCCGACAATCACATCGATGCCCGGAACCTCGCGGGCGAGCCGCTCGTCGTCGCCGATGCCCAAGTGCGAAATCAAGAGGACCACATCGGCTTGCTGACGCAGTTGGGGCACCAGCTCGCGGGCGACTTCGAAGGGGTTCAAGACCTGCACACGCTCGCGCGCACCGCGATAGTTCTGCGTGTCGGTCATCACTAGCCCAAACAGTGCCACGCGCAGCTCGCCGACCTGCGCTATCGCGAACGGCGGAACCAGCGGCTCGCCCGTGTCGCGATAGCGCAGGTTCGCACACACAGTTTGGAAGTTGCTCTTCTGCACAAGGCGCAACACCTGCTCGAGGGGGTTGCTGAACTCGTGGTTGCCCAGCGTGGCGTAGTCGTAGCCGCACTGATTCATGGTCGCCACATCCGCTTCGCCTTGAAACTCCAGCGAAAAGGGCGTGCCATCCATGTAGTCGCCCGCGTCGATGACCAGCGTCGGGTAGGGCTGTAGCGTCTCGCGCAGTTGGCGCAGCAGCGTCGCGCGACGCGCCACACCGCCGATGTTCGAACGATGAGACATCCCCGAAAGCGGCGACTGCGACTCGACACTCTCTGGATAGCTGAAGGGGAGCAGGTGCCCGTGCGGCTCTGTGGTGTGCAAGATAGTCAGTCGGAACCACGGCCTGCTGGGGTCGGCAGTGTATCCCACCTGCAACGCGACGCCCAGCAAGCCGAAGGTGAGCCAGAGCTTCTTCATCGTTATTTCTCCGCTTGCGCCGCCTGCGCG
>JARJMV020000241.1 GCA_029335935.2 bacterium | reverse complement strand
GTTATAGTGTACCCCAAGAGGTATACTGGCGTTATGGGCGTGTTCCAGATTTTGGAGCATACGGCGGATAAGGGGTTGGCAGTGGAGGCGGACAGTTTGCCCGATTTGATGGCGACGGCGGCGCGCGGGCTGTTCCACCTAATGATTGACCCCGACGCCTACCCCCCCACCGAGAGCGTTGCGCTTCAGCTCGAGGCGCCCGACTTGGAGATGCTCGCCGTGCGGTGGCTCAACGAGTTGGTGTATCAGTTCGAGGTACACCACCGTCTGTTCAGTCGCTTCACGGAGGTTGCGGTCGCATCGTTGGCGGACGGGCGCTGGCAGCTGCGGGCGCAGGCGCACTACTGCTCCGTCACGCCCCAACAGATCGAGTGGAGCGGCGCGCCCGTGAAGTCGGTCACCTATCACGGGCTACGCTTACAGCACGACTTAGGACTCTGGCGGCTCCGATTCTATGTCGATGTGTGAGGACGCGCTGTTCGCCGTGAAGAGTATGTTCTCCTCGCCTGGCAGGATCCGCACGAGGTATTGGCTTTCCGATTGCTGGGCGATTTCGACGCCTGTCTTGACCATTTGCGGGACGAGCCAGAGCAGGGTGCGTAGGTGGCTGGTGGCGCGATGGGTTGTCCATGCGCTTGAACCCTCCGCGAACAGTGCAGGCAAGATGAGCTGGTCAGAGAGGAAGTAGTCGACGGCAACCCGTGTCTTCGCCCATGTCATAAACTCGTTCCATGCTTCCTCAACGACCTGTTCAACGGCGACGCCGCGCCGACCGAGCCGAATGAAGCCTGCATAGCCTTGCTCCGATTCTGCGGTCAGCGTCACGGAGAGCCCGAACCCACGCGAGGGCAGCATGCGATGCACAAACTCCGGTTGCAGCCCCATCGATCCAATCAAAGCTTCAGCCGCTTGGTCGCCCCGTTTGAACATGCTCTCGGGCAGGTTCGACAGCGTGAAGATGAGCCGAATGCGTTTGATCCGTCCGCGCTCGCGCCAATCGATGGGCCGCAGCGGCGTTTGCGCAGGCTCGACATACAACACGGCGCGCCCGCCGCCCCGCGGATAGAACCCCGCCTCTAAGGTCTCCAGACGCGCCTCGATCCCGAAATGGCGCAACGCAGGCAGATACACATACTCTATGTAGTCCGTGCCAGGGCTCCAGCCCACATGCGTGCCACCGATAATTGTGATTTTGGCGGATTGCCCTTTGAGCGCGAGGGGTACCAACACCGTCTGGGCGACCAGCGCCAACGCGCCTGCCGAACCCTGACCCGAGACATCCTCGATGTCGAACATGAACTCGCCGCCGATGACTTCGCCAGGTTCGAAGCGTAGCTCGGTGGAGCCAATCATCGCACCTGAGACACTCGCGTTGCTCATCGTGGCAGCGGCATGAATCGCCGTCAGATGCTGAGGCTGCAATCCTGGGTTTGGACGCTTCACACGCAGGTTGTAAAACTCGACAGGTTGACCTGTTATCATCGATATGGCTAAAGCTGTCCTCAGGATCTGCCCACCGCCTTCGCCATAGGAACCATCTATCTTGATTGTATCACCTACATTGGAATGCATAGTCATCTTAGCCGCATTATACCCAATCGGTAGGGTACAATGAGGCGCATATGAGCTTACTGCTAAGCCGCGAGGTGAGCTTTTACCTGAACCGACTGCGCCAGCTGCACCTGCGTCTGCGCGACCACCTCTATCGCCACATGCGCTCTCAAGACCCGGCAGCGTTGGCGCAGGTAAGCCACGACTCCGACGGCGACACGCAGTATGCGATCGACGCGCATATCGAGACCTTGCTGATAGACCTCTGCCGCGAGTGGGCACAGGAGTCGCCGTTCGTGCTGATTGCTGAGGGGATTAGCGAGGATGGCTGGTATCCCCTGCCCGAAGGGACGCCGGCACGCGAGGCGGAGTTCCTGCTGATAGTCGACCCTATCGACGGCACGCGCCCGCTGATGTACGACAAGCGCAGCGCGTGGCTACTGAGCGCGATTGCACCCAATTTCGGACACGAGACCACTTTGGAGCATGTGATTGTGGCGATGCAGACCGAGCTGCCCACTACGCGGCAGTATCTATCGTATCATCTGTGGGCGGTGCGTGGGCAGGGTGCGCATGCCGAGCGGCATAATATGCTCACAGGCGCCATCGAGCCGGCTCGCCTTGCCCCCAGTCGCGCCTCCACCCTCGAGCACGGGTTCGCCTCGTTCATCAAGCTTTTCCCCGAAGGCAAACGCCAAATCGCCGCGTTGGAATCGGAGTTCTGGGCGCGTGCGCTGGGCAACAGCGTCAACCCGCGCGTATTCGAAGACCAGTACGCCTCCACGGGGGGGCAACTGTTTGAGCTGATGAGCGGACGCGACCGCCTGATTGCTGATGTGCGTCCGTGGGCGTTCGCGCGGCTGGGGGCGCTCGTCTCGCCGCTCACCTGCCACCCTTACGATATCTGCACCGCGCTGATTGCGCAGGAGTTGGGCGTGCAGGTGACCGATTTACACGGCGAGCCGTTGCGCGCGCCGCTGGACATCCGCGCGCCTGTCGGCTGGATAGGGTACGCCAACGCCACCCTACGCCAACGCTACGAAACCCTCCTGCTGGAACTCCTGTGGGGACTGGCTTAGGGAATTACCTTGTTCAGCGGATACTCCACTAACCCCTCCGCGCCCGCTTTGCGCAAGCGTGGGATAATCTCGCGCACCTGATCCTCGTCTAAGATCGTCTCGATCGCGTACCACCCCTTGTCGCTGAGGGGCGCGAGCGTCGGCTTGCGCAGCGCAGGCAGTTCCGCCAGCACCGCGTCCAAGCGCGACTCATGCACATTCATCTTCAACCCCACCAGCTTGCCTGCGTTCAGCGCGCCTTGCAACATCAGCGCGAGGCTCTCCACCTTCTCGCGCTTGAATGGGTCTTGCCACGCCGCATGATTGGCAATCAGGCGTGTCGTGGAGTGTAGGATTACCTCCAGTATCCGCAAGTTGTGCGCGCGTAGCGAGCTGCCCGTCTCGGTGTTCACCACGATCGCATCTACTAAGTGAGGCACTTTCACCTCGCAGGCGCCCCACGAGAACTCCACCTGCGCCTGCACGCCCTGCTGCTGCAGATATCGCTGCGTCAGGCGCACATACTCGGTCGCGATGCGCCTGCCCTGCAAATCCGCCACACGCTGGATGGCGGAGTCGTTATGCACGGCAATCACGATGCGGATGGGATTGCGCGTGTTCTTGGAGTACTGCAGCTCCAGCACCTCGTGTACCTGCGCACCGCAGTCTTGGATCCAGTCGTAGCCTGTAACCCCAGCATCCAGCACGCCGTCTTGCACATAGAGCGGAATCTCCTGCGGGCGCAGCAGAATCGCTTCCAGTTCCGTATCG
>JARJMV020000160.1 GCA_029335935.2 bacterium | reverse complement strand
GTGGTGTGGTGGTTCAGGGGGTGTGAACTACCTGCTCGCCGCCGTTTCCAGCACGCCGCCGAACTTGCGCTGGCGCCCTTGGTAGTCCACAATCGCTTCGATTAGGTGCTCCATCGTGAAGTCGGGCCACAGCACGGGCGTGATATAGAGCTCGGTGTAGGCAGTTTGCCAGAGTAGGAAGTTGCTGGTGCGTTGCTCGCCGGCGGTGCGTATCAGCAGGTCGGGGTCGGGTAGGTCGGGCTGGTAGAGGTAGGCTTGGATGGTCGTCTCGTCGATGGCGTCGGGGCTGAGACGCCCAGCTTGCACATCGTGGGCGATAGCGCGCATGGCGTCGACCAGTTCCGCGCGTCCGCCGTAGTTGATGGCTAAATGCAGGGTAATGCGCCGATTGTGCGCGGTCATCTGCTCGGCGCGGCGCAGCACGGCTTGTAGCTCGTCGGAGAGTTCCCACAGGCGTCCGCTGAAGCGGATTCGCACGCCGTTGCGGATCATCACGGGCAGCTCCTCACGGGCGGAGCGCTCCAGCAGGCGCATCAGACCGTCCACTTCCTCGGGGGGGCGTCGCCAGTTTTCCGTGCTGAAAGTGTACAGCGAGAGCGTCTCAATGCCGAGTTCGGCGCAGCCGAGCACCATGCGACGCACGGTTCCATGCCCGTTCGCGTGCCCGATCAGTCGGTGGAAGCCGCGGGCGCGCGCCCAGCGCCCGTTGCCATCCATGATCATCGCGATATGGCGGGGCAGTCGCGCCATATCGACGCCGCGCCGCGCCGCCTCCGCGCGCCAATCGGTTGTCTGCATTGCGACCGCCTTAGACCTCCATCAGCTCCTCGTCCTTCGCCTTCTGCAGCTTGTCGATCTCCTCGATGTATTTATGCGTGAGCTTCTCCATCAGCTGCTCATGGCGCTTGAGGTCATCTTCGGAGATCTGCTTGTTCTTTTGCATTTGGCGCAGGTGTTCGTGCAGGTCGCGGCGGATATTGCGGACGGCGACGCGCCCTTCCTCCGTGCGCTTGTGCACCTGCTTGATGAGATCTTTGCGTCGCTCTTCGGTCAGCGGCGGCAGCGTGAGGCGCAAGCTACGCCCGTCGCTGACGGGGTTCACACCCAGCTCCGACTTTTGAATGGCTTTCTCGATTGCAGGCACGGCGGACTGATCCCACGGCTGGATGAGCAGTTGACGCGGTTCGGGCACAGTGATAGACGCCAAGTGCTGCAGTTGCATAGGCGTCCCGTGATAATCTACGGTGATGCGCTCGACCATCGCGGGGTTGGCGCGTCCGGTGCGGAAGCCCGCGAGGTCTTGCTTGAGGTGTTCGATGGCGTGTTTCATGCGCTCTTCCGCGTCTTTGAAGAGCACATCCGCGCTGGCTGGGGTACTGAGTTCGTGTTTCGACATAGGGTTACCTCCTTCGTTAGGGTTCGCGACGAATGGTGGTGCCAATCGGCTCGCCCAAGGCGATGCGTCGCAGGTTGCCTGGCTCCCAGATATTGAAGACGACCACCTCCATCGTGCGTTCCATGCAGAGAGTGAAGGCGGTCAGGTCCATAATGCGCAGTTGGCGTTGGAGCGCCTCTTCGAACGAGAGGGTCGTAAACTTGACGGCGTTGGGGTGCTTGCGTGGGTCGCAGTTGTATACGCCGTCGACATTAGTGGCTTTGAGCAGGGCGTCGGCGTTGAGTTCCACGGCTCGCAGCGCGGCGGCGGTGTCGGTAGTGAAGAACGGGTTGCCCGTGCCTGCCGCCAAGATGACCACGCGCCCCTTCTCGAGGTGGCGGATAGCGCGTCGGCGGATGAACGGCTCCGCAACGGCTTGCATCGCGATGGCTGACTGCACGCGCGTCGGGATTTCGCTGCGTTCAATCGCGGCTTGCAGCGCGAGCGCGTTAATCACTGTCGCCAACATGCCCATATAGTCGGCGGTGGCATGTTCGATGCCTGTGGGGGCAATCTGGCTACCCCGCACGATGTTGCCGCCGCCCACCACCACTGCGGTCTGTACGCCCAGCTGATGCACGGCTATCACTTCACGCGCGAGGTAATCGATGGCGTCGGGGTTCAGCCCCACGCCTTGCTCGCCCGCGAACGCCTCGCCACTCAGCTTGATAAGCACGCGCCGCCACCGCGGCGGCGAATCGGAAGTCGCCATCGCGCGAGTAGTATACCTCACGCCCGCGCCCGTAGCGTGAGCAGAATGCCCCCCACAATCAGACCTGCGCCCACCCAAATCGTGGGGTGGAGCTGCTCGCGCAATACGAAGTAGCCGATAAACGCGGCGGCAGGCGTCTGCGCGAAGATGGTTACTCCCATCGCCCCTACAGGCGCACGCTCCATCAAGTAAAACCACACCGAGAAAGCGAACACCGTGCAGACCACCGCCAAGTAGAACCACATCCAAAAGTCGGTCGGCGTCCACTGCAGGTTCGGCGCGCCCACAAACAGCCACGAGACCGCAGTCAGCGCGAGGGCAGCGAAGCACGCCTCCACCGTCAGCAGTGCGACGCCCGAATAGCGCATCGCCAGCGACTTCGCGACCACCACATTCACGCTCTCCGTCAGCACGCCCAGCAGCACCAGCAAGTTGCCCACCGTTGCGCCTGAGAACTCGCGCAGCAGTAGCCCCTTGTTCACGATTACCCACACCCCTGCAACGCCCAGCACTATCCCCCAACGCTTCTGGGGCGGGAACCGCTCTTTCAGGAACAGTCGCGCCAAAATCGCATAGAAGATCGGCGAGCTGGACACCAGCAGGGTGGCTTCGGTCGCCGTGCTGAGCCGTGTGCCCCAGAAGTAGCAGATGTAGGCGATAGTGACTCCGAAGCATCCAATCGCGGCGGCGGTCAGAAAATGGGGCAGGTAGCGTGGCACGCGCGGCGCGAGTGCACGGCGCACGGGCGGCAACGCCAACAGCAACAGCAGCAGCGTCCCGGCGCCGATGAAGCGAAACGCAGCGACCCATTCCGGGCGGTGGTGCTGCATCATCACGAGTGCGGCAGGGTTCGCGCCCGCCCACAAGATGTTCAAAAACACCAGTATCGCTATTGCGCCTGCGCCTGCCGAGCCGTACTGCTCGCGCACTGGGGGCGGCGACTTAGCCAACGGCACCCTCCAGTGCCGAACGCGCCTGCTGAATGAACGCCCGCACTTGGGCGTGGTCTTTGCGTCCGACCGACGCCTCGACCCCCGAACTCACATCCACGCCTGAGGGATGCACCGCGCGGATAGCGTCCGCTACATTCGAGGGGGTCAAACCGCCTGCCAGCACCGTCGGCTTGGGCGCACGCGCACAGATGGACGCCGCGCGATGCCAATCGCCCACCGCGCCCGTGCCCCCCAACTGCTGCGGATGATAACTATCCAGCACGAACCGCTCGGCGTAGGGCGACCAGGCGTCCATCAGGCGCAGCGCATCGTCTGCAGCAATCTCTGGGGGCAGCCGCAACGCTATCCACAGGGGCAACTCGTGCGCCGCGCCGACAGCCGCCGCGCTCGGCACCAAGTCTATCGGAACCACCCACTGCAGCGCATCGAACTGTCGCGGCGCGTCGGGCAGCGCGTCGAAAGCGGCGACCACCGCCACACGGCGCACGCCCCCCAACGACGGGAGCCACTCGCGCCAATCGGGGCTATGCAGGGTCACTCGTCGCGGACTGCTGGGGACAAAGACGAACCCCAGCGCGTCCGCGCCCGCTTCCAAAGCCGCCTGCGCGTCCGCCGCGTTCGTTAGCCCACAAATCTTGACCCACATCGCTCAGCCCAAGCGGTTCAACCGCACGCGATAGACCGTCGGATGCTCCTCGCGCGGCGCGCCCACCTGCCGAAAGGCGTCGTGGATTTGGTCTTCGGGCGTGCGGTTCGGTGCAGGCGGCGCCAGCACACTGCAACGGTCGCGCCACTCCACCAACAAGCCGTCGCAGCGCGGGTCAACCTGTTGCAGGCTTCGCAACGGCTCGTACGACTCCACCAGATAGACCACATAGCGTAAGGTGGGCAGTTCGCTGGAGTCGATGGGAGGATGATAGGGGTCTAACAGTGCGGCGCGTGTGGCGTGGTAAACAATTTCATGGGCGCGCGTGGGCTGCTGGGGGTGCAGGCTGCCCATCAGCCCGCGCAGTTGCTCGCCCTGATACAACGCCACGAACACACTGCCCGGCTCGCGCAGCAGGCTCGGCAGATGGCGCAAGTCGGGTTCGATGCGCGCGCCCTCCAGCACCATGCGCTCGGTCGCTTGTTGCGCGAGCCGTAGGCACTCTTGCTCCAAGTTTGGGCGCGAGTTGCGCAGCTGCAGTTTCGGCTCCAGCCCGTGCAAGATGCGCCACAGGTTCGAGCGGTGCTTCCCAATCACCAGTGCGGACGCCGCCGTCAACACGCCCACAGCGGGCAGCGACGCCCCAGCGAAGTAGGCGGTAATGGGCACACTCGCCGCCGCCAGCACCGAACCCAGCGAGACCCAGCGCGTCAGCAAGAACGCCAACAGCCACAGCGGAAACGCCACGGCGATGGTCCATGGGGCAGCCGCAAGCAACGCGCCCAACCCCGTCGCGATGCCCTTACCCCCCTTGAACCCCACTAACGGCGAGAACGTGTGCCCCAGAATTGCCGCCACGCCCACCAGAACCGCCGAGAGGTCGTCTGCGCCTGCGCGCAGGGCGATGAGCGTCGGTAAGAACCCCTTCAGCGCATCCAGCAACAGCACCATCAAGCCCAACTTTGCCCCCAACACGCGAAACACATTCGTTGCGCCGATGTTGCCACTGCCGACCGTGCGGATATCCACCCCACGCAGGCGCGCCGTCCAATAACCAAACGGCAACGCGCCCACCCAGAACGATGCTATCACTGCTCCTAAGAGAACCTCGAACGCCATCGTAAAGCAAATTATACCGACTCACGCCCTCGCAGCCGACCTGTGCGACCTCGATTCACGCTGCAATCAGCGCTCCCACTTGGGCAGCTCCGATGTATTGGCGTTGCGCGTGTGGAGCGGGCGCTACGCGCTGGCTCGGATCGCCTCGCGCACGGCGACGCCCGTGACGACCGCCAACGGCAACACAACGCCTACCACGAAGCCCAGCGTCATCGGCTCGCCTCCGCGCACCGCAAGATAGGCGAACGCCAAGAGCAGGGGATACTTAAGCGGGTTGCTCAGCATCAGCAGGCGCGGGAAGATAGGGTTCTGTTGAGGCGCGAAGAGGCGCGTGAGCAGCACGAAGAACCCCACAGCCCAGCCAATCGCGCTGACGCCCAGCAGCACGCCGACGCCGAACCGCCACCCACCCAGCCCGACGCTCACTCCGCAACCGACCGCCGCCAGTATCGCCGTCCACTTGCCCACCACGCGCCCCAATCGCGCAGGGTTCTCCATCACGCTCATCGCCCATCCTCCATCCGATTGAGCTGGTTCACGATGCGTATCAGCTGGGTCAGCCCTGCCCCCATGCCCAACAGCGTGAGGAGCATCGTCCAAGTGGGGGACGAGCCGAGCCGTCCATCGAGCCAGTAGCCCACCAACGCCCCCAGTATCACAGGACCTGCCAGCGCGAACCCGATGGAGAAGGCGAGGCTAATCGCGCGGGTGTTGCGCTGGAACGTCGGCGAGGGTTGACCGCCGGGCGGGGTCGGTCGCTGGAACTCCACCTGCGGCGGTTCGGGCAGCTCGGGCGTCGGGGGTAGGCGCGGCGCAGACTCCTGCTCATCGGGCGACGGCGTCCAACGCGAATCGGTCATGGATTAATCTCACCGCCTTGTTCACTTCGCTTTCGGGGATGATGCACGACAGCGACAGCTCCGAGTCGGCGGTCTGCCAGATGGGGATGCCCGCTTCGGTGAGGGTCTGGTGCAGCTCGGCGAACACGCCTGGTTGGCGGCTGTAGCCGTCGGCAATCAGCGAGACCATCGTACAGCCTTCAGCTATTGCGATGGTGATGGGGCGCACGCGCTCGGACAGCCCCGCCTTATGGAGCATGTCGCGCTGGATCTGGCAGAGTTGGCTGGGCATCTCGCCGAACTGGAACAGGTAGAACAGGCTCGGCTCGCCCAGCGGTACGACCAGCCCGTCGAGTGCGGTGCGCACGGCATGCCAGTGTTCACGCGGGAAGGCGAAGCCCAAGCCCTCCTCGTCCACCCCCACCCCCTGCAGGTTAACGCCCACCTGCGCCATCAATCGGTAGATTTCCAGCTCCAACTGCGCCTTGTGTTCGGGGTAGGGGATGTAGAAGCTCAGGTAGGCGAGTTTGCCGGTGTGGGTGATTCCCGTGATGCGCCGTTGTCCGTTGGCGTGGGCGGCGACGCGCGTGCCCGCCTCGTCGGTGAAAGTGCCTTTCACCCACAGGGGGATGCCGTAGTCCATCGCGATTTCGGCGGCGCGTGGGTGCAGCACGCGCGCGCCTTGGTGGGCGATTTCGGCGACCTCTTCGTAGCTGACTTCGGGCAGCGTGATGGCGTCGGGCACGAAGTCGGGATCGGCGGTTTTGACGCCGTTCACATCGGTGTAAATCTCGACGGCTTCGGCGCGGAGCGCCGCGCCCAGCGCGGCGGCGGTGGTGTCGCTGCCGCCGCGCCCCAGCGTGGTGATCGAGCCGCGCTGGAAGATAGCGTCGGGGCGCGTCACGCCTTGAAACCCCGCCACAATCGGAACCCAGCCCTGCTCCAAGCACCGCAACACAGGCTCCGGGTTGATTTCCAAGATTCGCGCGTTGCCGAACTCGCTGTCGGGGATGAAGCCCGCTTGGTTGCCCGTGAGCGCGACCGTCGCGTAGCCGAGCGTGCGTAGCGTCTGCGCCATAATCACGGTGGAGATAATCTCGCCACACGCCATCATCAGGTCGCGCTCACGCGGCGCAGGCGGAATCGTGGGGTCGATCTGGGTAAGCAGCTCCACGAGAGTATCAGTCGCGTAGGGCGCGCCGCGCCTGCCTATCGCCGAGACCACCACCACAGGGCGCGCCCCCGACTCGATGCACTGGATGACCTTGCGCGCCGCCATCAGCCGATGCTCTGGCGTGTCGACGCTCGTGCCGCCGAACTTCAGCACCCGAATGCGCATACTCCCTTAGTGTACCTGAACCGCCCGATAGGGTACAATTCGCCCGTCATGGATTGGACATCGCTGGCGCTGAGCTGGACGCTCTGGACGCCCTTGATTGGCGCGTTGCTGCTCATCGGCGTTCCCAAAGGACAGGACTTAATTGCCCGCGCCGTCGCGCTGACCATCACGCTGATTACGCTGGGTATGGCTGCCGTGCTGTTTCTGGGCTTCGATGCGAACCTCACGGACTACCAGTTCGTGGAGCGGTTCGCTTGGCTGCCCGACTACGGCGTGGGCTACATGCTGGGCATCGACGGCGTGAGCTTGTGGCTGGTGGGGCTGACCGCGTTGCTGAGCGTGTTCGCCG
>JARJMV020000210.1 GCA_029335935.2 bacterium | reverse complement strand
GTCCCGTTCACAGGGCGAGGCAGGCGAGGACGCAAGACAGAAGGGACTTTTTAATCTTTGAGGGGCCTACTCTTGATAGGTGTTTTTGCGGATGCGTATCTTTGCCTCTGCGCCGTGTGGGGTCGGCTCGTAGTAGGGCACGCTCCAGTCGCCTTCGGGTAGGTACTGCTGTTCCACCCAGCCGCGCGGGTCGTCGTGGGGGTACTGGTAGCCTGCAGCATAACCCAGTTCGCGCATACCCGAATGGGGCGCGTTGCGCAAATGCATCGGTATAGGCGTGAGCGGTTTGTGGCGCACATCCTCCAGCGCGCGCATAATCGCGACATAGCTTGCGTTGCTTTTGGGCGAACAAGCGAGGTAGGTGGTCAGATGTCCCAGAATAATCTGCGCTTCGGGCATGCCGACGCGCTCGACGGCTTGCGCGCCTGCCGCCGTCAGGATTAGCGCGGTGGGGTTCGCGTTGCCGATGTCCTCGCTCGCTAAAATTAGCAGTCGTCGCACGATGAAGCGCGGATCCTCGCCTGCCGTCAGCATGCGCGCCAGATAGTGCAACGCGGCGTCGGGGTCGCTACCTCGCACCGACTTGATATACGCCGAGATGGTATCGTAATGGTAGTCGCCCTGCAGGTCGTAGCGCACCATCGGACGCTGCAGGAGTTGCTCGATGAGGCTGAGCGGGATAACGCCGCCATCGGGCGTTTGTAACGCGGCGGTCTCCAGCACATTCAGCGCGAGTCGTGCGTCGCCGTTGGCGCAGCGAATGAGGTGCTGCAGCGCGTCGGGTTCGATACTCACTCCGCGCCCGCCCAGTCCGCGCTCGGCGTCGTTCAAGGCGCGCTCGATGAGTAGGCGCACCTCGTCGTCCGCGAGCGGCTGCAGGGTCAGCACGCGCGCGCGGGAGAGCAGCGCGTTGCTCAGTATCAGGAACGGGTTCTCCGTCGTTGCGCCGACGAGGGTGAAAGTGCCGTCTTCCAGATAGCCCAGCAGCGCGTCTTGCTGCGTGCGTGTGAAGTGGTGGATTTCGTCCAGCAGCAGGAGCGTGGGTTGCCCTGTGGCTTGCAGGCGTTGGCGGGCGCGCTCGGCGAGCTTGCGTATCTCGGCGACGCCGATAGCCACCGCGCTGTGCGCCTCTACATGGGCGTTCGTGGAGCGTGCAATTAGGTACGCCAAACTCGTCTTGCCGCACCCGGGGGGCGCCCAGAGGATAACGGAGCCAAGCGTCCCCTGCTCAATCGCGCGGCGCAGGGGCATCCCCTCCGCTAACAGGTGCGCCTGACCGACATACTCGTCCAAGCAGCGTGGGCGCATGCGCGTCGCCAGCGGAAGCGCCATGGAGCCTTCGCCTCCAAACAGGTTGGATTGCATCCCCAGTTAGGTTATCCGAAACTCTTCGGGCTGGAAGGTATACAGCGCGCCTGTCTCGATGGCGGTCTTTGCGCCGAGGATGCAGGTGAGCGCGGGCAGGGCGTCGGCGGCGGTGCACTTGGGCTGCTCGCCTGTGCGCACGCACTGCAGGAAATGCTCTAACTGGGCGTAGTAGGCGTTGCGTTGCCCCTGCTGACCGAGCTGCTCGCCGCGTTGGGGCGCGCGTCGCGTCGGCGTCGGCTCAATCACCACCGCGCGACGACCGTCCACCTGCACGGTGTTGGCGTCTTCCTCCCACTCCAACTTCTCGGCGTTGCGCTCGCGAAACAGCAAGCCAGAGGTCTCGTTGGTCAGTACCATCGTGCCCTTGTCGCCGAAGAACCATTCGCCGTAGCCGTCGTAGGCGTTGGAGGTGATGCTGGTATACATCACGCGCACGCCGTTCGGATAGTTGAAGATGAGTTCCACATTATCGTAGACCTCACGCCCATCTTTCCAGTAATCGATGCCGCCGAAGCCCACCACCGAGAGCGGCAGCGCACCCAAGAACCAGTTGACCACATCCAGCTGATGGCTCGCCAGCTCCGTCAATAGCCCGTGCGAGTAGTCTTTGTAGAGCCGCCAGTTCAGCAACCGTTCGAACTTCGGGTCGGGTACAGGGCGTCGCCAGCTGTTGTTGCGATGCCACAGCACGCGCACATGGGTGATACTCCCGAGTGCGCCTTCTTTGATGAGCCAATACGCCTGATTGTAGGTGTCGTTGTAGTGGCGTTGATGCCCGATTTGTAGGATTTTGCCCGTGCGTTGCGCGGTTTGCGCCATCTGCCGCGCCTCGTCGATGCTGTAGGCGATGGCCTTCTCGCAGAACACATGCTTGCCCGCCTGAAGCGCGTCGAGCGTCATGGGCGCATGGAGGTGCAACGGCGTGGCGATGACCACCGCCTCGATATCTTGACGCTCCAGCAGTTGCCGATAATCGTGGTAACCCTGCGCACGGAACTGAGTAATCTCTTGGGCGCGCGTGCGATTCGGCAGGTAGACATCGCACACGGCGACCACTTCCGCTTCGGGCATACTCACCAGCTGGCGCAATAGGTTCTGTCCCTGTGCGCCTGTGCCAATCACGCCGACCTTGACCTTCTCCGAGGCGTTCGCCCGCGCAATCAGTGTTCCGAACGATGCGGCAGCCGCAGCGACCGCGCTCCGCTTCAAAAATTCACGACGAGTGAGGCTCATACCTATATTATAGCGCAAGCAGGTAGAATTCAAGACGATGCGACTGGGCATATTCAAGGATTGGCTGGGCAAAGTGGGGCAGGTGTTCACGCGGCGCGGCGTCGACGAGGCGCTGCTGGAGGAGCTGGAAGAGACGCTCATCACCGCCGATATGAATGTGAACGCCGTCCAAGCGATCCTGGACGCGCTGCGTCAGGCGGCGAAGGCGCAACGACTACGCGAGGCAACCGATGTGCGCGAGTGCCTGCGCGAAATCCTGCTCGAATGGCTGGGCGAACCGACACCGCTGGTAATAAGCGCGACCCCACCGACGGTCTACCTGTTCATCGGGGTCAACGGCGTGGGCAAAACGACCAGCATCGCGAAGGTCGCCTACTGGCTGCAACGACAGGGCAAGCGTGTGCTGCTGGCGGCAGGCGATACCTTCAGAGCCGCGGCAATCGACCAACTCCAAATCTGGGCGGAGCGGTTAGACTGCGAGGTGGTGAAGCACAAAGAAGGCGCAGACCCGTCGGCGGTGGTGTTCGACGCGATTCAAGCAGGGCGCGCGCGCGGCGCCGATTATGTGCTGGCAGATACCGCAGGACGCCAACACACCCACGCACGCCTGATGGAGGAGCTGAAAAAGGTGCATCGCGTGGCGGAGAAAGCGTTGGGGCGCGCCCCCGACGAAACACTGCTGGTACTCGACGCCGTCGCAGGGCAGAACGCCATCCGCCAAGCAGAAGAGTTCGCACGCGCACTGCCTATCACAGGCGTCATCCTCACCAAGTTAGATAGCACCAGCCGCGGCGGCGCGGTACTGACCATTCGCAAGGAACTCGGCATCCCCATTAAACTCATCGGATTAGGCGAGCAGGCAGACCAGTTGGCAGTGTTCGACCCCAAGACATTCGCAGAAGGGCTTCTGAACACATAGCCTTTGCATCCGACGCAGTAGGGGAAACCTGCGGATGGAGCCCCAACTCGTTGGAATTAAAACCCCCCCTCCCACGCAGTGAGAGGGGGGAGAAGAGGGTGAGGGCAACCCTCTACTGCCTTACTGCTTGCGGCGGCGCAGCCCGACCAGACCCGCCAGACCTGCGCCCAACGCCAGCATGCTCGCAGGCTCAGGCACAAAAGTTCGAATAGCGAAGTTGGCAACGGGGTTGCCACCGAAGAAGAAGTTTTGCTCATTCGCGTCAATGACGCCGTTTGCATTCTGGTCCCAAGCGAACCGATCCGCGCTGCTGCCAACGGTAGGATTGGGGTTAGGCGAGAGCAGCATACCCGCATTCGCACGGCTGGCTGCGATGCCAATCCAAAGATCTTGAACGCCCGCTGCGATGTTCGGCGTGCCGAACGATAGCAATAACAACTGCCCTGCGATAACATTATTAATAGTGTCGCTGTAGAGCAAGCTGCCGACCGTGCCATCGGAGTTGGCGCTGAACACATACAAAGTTACATTCGCAGCGTCGCCCGACGTGCTGAAGTAGCCGATGTCGATCTGCTTGATTGGCTGAACCGTGGTACGCTGCACATCGTCCAGCACAATCTGGTTCGCGCCGCCTGGATAATAGTATTGATAACCCTGTTCGGGCAGATTGTCGAAGTCAACGGTATTTGCGCTCGCCGCGCTCGTCAGCGCTACTGCTAATGCCAAAAGACCAAAGCATCGTCGCATAGCTTACCTCCGTTTCGGTGAAAGTATCTCAGGA
>JARJMV020000150.1 GCA_029335935.2 bacterium | reverse complement strand
CGCCCCAAGCGCCCTACGGCGGCTACAAACTCAGCGGCTTCGGACGCGAGCTGGGACTACACTGCCTGCTGGAACTCTACACCCAAGTCAAGAATGTGCAAGTAGACCTCAGCCCCGACTATTTTGAATGGTTCGGATGAGGAACGGTGCGACGCCATTCGTGGCATCGCACCGTTAGATGCCCGCCGAGAAACGCCTGGTTCTTGCTCTCACTACCTTCTGACAAGGGTACAAATATTGAGTTCGTCACGGCATCGGTGCATGATGGCGCGGTGATGTTTCTACCCGCCCCCCGTCGGTTCCCCCTACTGCGTCGGGGGAACCTGTAGGAGGGGGTGAAACGCATCCTCTCAGAGGTAAGCTTGTCGCGTTTGTTTGTGTGCTTTCCTGCTTCCCCCATAGTGCACAAGCGTTGCGTGGGCAGGCGCTCCCCTTTCCGCAGGTGGGGGGGCGAGGCGTTTTCACATTTGAGGAACTCGTCCGTGTCCGCTATTTGCACATCCCCCCTGAAAGCCCTCAGGTACAATTGCATCGTATGGAACCCAAACTGGTCTCCGTGAAGCAGGCATACGAGCAGCCCGTCGGTAGCCTGCTGAAGGTACGCGGCTGGGTGCGCTCGCGACGCGACTCCAAAGGCGTCTCTTTCATCGAGCTCAACGACGGCTCGCGCTTCAAGAGTCTCCAGGTCGTGGTAGAGGCGGGCGTCGTGCCTGATGCCACGCTCCACCAAGTGACTACGGGCGCGTGTATCGAGGCGGTGGGCGCACTGGTCGAGTCACCTGCGCCGAAGCAGCCTGTGGAACTCAAACTGCAGCAACTGCGCCTCTTCGGCACAGCCGACTCGGAAACCTACCCGATGCAGAAGAAAGGGCATTCGTTCGAGTACCTGCGCGAGATTGCCCACCTGCGCGTGCGGGGCAACACCTTCGGCGCAGTGTTTCGCGTGCGCAACGCCCTCGCCTATGCCATCCACCAGTTCTTCCAAGAGCGCGACTTCCTCTATGTGCATACGCCCATCATCACAGGCTCCGACTGCGAGGGCGCAGGCGCGATGTTCAGAGTCACTACGCTCGACCTGCAGAACTTGCCGCGCACGCCCGACGGCGCTATCGACTACAGCCAAGACTTTTTCGAGAAACCGACCTACCTAACCGTCAGCGGGCAACTCGAGGCGGAAATCTTCGCCCTCGCGTTCGGCAAAGTCTACACCTTCGGACCGACCTTCCGCGCCGAGAACAGCAACACCCCCCGCCACCTCGCCGAATTCTGGATGATTGAGCCCGAAATGGCGTTCTACGAACTCGAAGACAACGCCAATCTTGCTGAAGAATTTCTCAAATACATTATTCGTTATGTGCTGAACCACTGTCAGGAAGATTTAGAGTTCTTCAATCAGCGCATCGAGAACACCGTGCTGGCGACGCTGCAGCATGTCGCCGAATCACGATTTGAGCGTATCACCTACACTGAGGCGATACGGATCCTGCAAGCGGCATCGCGCGACTGGGAGTTCCCGCCCGTGTGGGGCAACGACCTGCAGACCGAGCATGAACGCTACCTCAGCGAGGAGTATTTCAAAAAGCCCGTGATTGTGACCGACTATCCACGCGCGATTAAGGCGTTCTACATGCGTCTCAACGACGACGAGCGCACAGTGCGAGCGATGGATGTGCTGGTACCGCGCGTCGGCGAGATTATCGGCGGCAGCCAGCGCGAGGAACGCTACGATGTGCTGTTGCAACGCATTCGCGAATCGGGATTGAACGAACAAGACTATTGGTGGTACTTAGATCTCCGCAAGTACGGTAGCGCACCCCATTCGGGCTTCGGGCTGGGCTTCGAGCGGATGATGATGTACCTGACCGGTATGAAAAACATTCGCGATGTCATCCCGTTCCCGCGCACGCCGGGAAACGCGGAGTTTTGAGGAGCGTCCAAAATGGTGATGAGATGGCGAGTAGCACCGATAATG
The DNA here is from genome assembly GCA_029335935.2 of bacterium. Classification (GTDB taxonomy): domain Bacteria; phylum Armatimonadota; class Fimbriimonadia; order Fimbriimonadales; family GBS-DC; genus GBS-DC. Next base: position 4,709 of record JARJMV020000150.1, on the reverse strand, counting down.
CTTGGCACGCTGCTGGGGCTGAGCCTTCTGTCGTGTTCAGGGGGCGGAGGCGGCGGAACGGCCACCTTCTCGCTGGCGGTTTCGGGGAGTCCTCTTGGCGCGCGAGTGTTTCTCAACGGGCAACAAGTGGCGAACCCACAGAGCATCACACTGCCGCCGGGCACCCACCGCATCCGCGTCGAAACCACCCTCAGCAACGGGCAGATTGTGGCGCAGGAGTTCGCGGTCTTGGCAGGGGCGGTAAGCGCCGTGCAGTACGATTTGAGCCGCTACCGCCTCGAGACGAATCCTGTCGTGATAGAGGTCTGGGCGGGCGAGTCGATTACGGTCGCCGCCAGCCTGCGCGATTTACAGACCAACGACATCGTTCGTGCTGACTTCGTGTGGTCGACGCGCCAGCCGAGCATCGCGACGGCGCAGCGGCTCGGCAGCAACTCGGCGCGCCTAACGGGCGTCAGTCGCGGCGCGACGCGCCTGGTGATTACCGACACGCAAACGGGCCGGGTCTTCGAAGTGCCCGTCTCGGTGTTGGACTTCCCACCGCCGCCGAATTAGGCAGTCTGCCGCTCTTGTTGGGGCAGTGGGGCGCTCTGCGCGTCGGTCGCAGGCAGGAACACTGAGAAGCGCGAGCCGCTGCCCAGCTCGCTCACGACGCGGATTTCGCCCCCGTGCTCTTGTACAATCTGCTTGGCGATAGACAGCCCCAAGCCAGTGCCTTCGGCTTTGCGTGTGTAGAACGGCTCGAAGATTTGCTCCAGCGCCTCGGGGGGGATGCCCTCGCCCGTATCCTCCACATGCACCCACACGCCTTTGGGCGCTTCGCACGGTTCGCTGGTCACGCGCACCACGCCGCCGCTCGGCGTTGCTTGCTGCGCATTAATCAGTAAGTTCGTGAACACATGTTGCAATCGCGCCATGTTGCCCCACACGGGCGGCAGGTCGGGCGCCAGATGCTTCTCCAGCGCGATACCGTGTCGCAGCAGGAGATGTTCTGTGAAGATAAACGAATCGCGCAGCACCTGATTGATCTCCACGAGGCTCCGCGCGTCGGGCTTAGAGGCGCGTGCAAAGCGCAGTAAACTGCTCACGATGTCGCGCGAGCGGTGCGCGCCTGCGACCAGATGCTCCAACGCTTGCTGCACGCGCTCATACTCGGCGTCGCTCCAGTTGTCGGGGCGGTGGGCTTGTAGCTTCTCGGCGAGCAGTTGCGCGAAGCCGACGACGGCGGTGAGAGGGTTATTCAACTCGTGCGCCACGCCTGCTGCCAACGCGCCAATCGCCGACATCTTCTCCTGCTGGATGAGCGCCTCCGACTTCTGGCGCAGCTCTTCGTAGGCGCGTTGCAGCTGCTCGAACAGCTCGCGATTATGCTTGCGCAGGTTGCGTCGTTCAATCGCACGGGCGACCACCGTGTTCAGCACGCCGATATCGTCCAACGGCTTGAGCAGGTACTCGAAGATGTTGCCTGCCTTGAACGCCTGTAGCGCGTTCTCCAGCGAGCCGTGCCCTGTCAGCACGATAATCTCCGCTTCGGGCAGATGCTCGCGCGCGGCGGCAATCACGGCAAGCCCGTCTTTGCGAGGCATGCGCATATCTGTCAAAATCACGGCGTACTCGTGGGCGCGGATTTTCTCGATGGCATCCGCGCCGTCGACGGCGGTATCCAGCAGGTAGCCATCACCGCGCAACTGCCGTGTGTAGATATAGCGCAAATCCTCCTCGTCATCCACGATGAGCACACGTTCTGGCATAGCCGAGACGCCCTCGCCTAATTATCGGCGAAAGGGGGCGCTTCGCTTAGGGGCCCGTGGGCGTCCTTTCCCAAAACCGCCTCCAGCGGGAGCGACTCCTCTTCCAGCAGCGCGGGGATGCCCTCGCGAATGGGGTAGGCGCGTCGGCACTGCATGCAGACCAAGTAGTCGCCGCGCCGCTCCAACGGCGGTCGCTCCTCGCAGGCGGGGCATGCCAATATCGCGAGCAGTTCGGGGTTCACCATCGCCCCTATACGACCTCCAGCATGCGGTCGATGGCTAAGCGGGCGCGGCTGCGGATGGGTTCTTCCACACGCACCTCATACACCATGTCGCGCAGCGCGCGGTAGAGCTTGGGCAGCGTGATGGTCTTCATATACTCGCAAATCGCGTCTGCCTTCACAGGGATATACTCCTTGTGTGGCGCCTCTTTGCGCAGGCGGTGTAGCATACCCACCTCCGTCGCCACGAGGTGGATGGGCGCGCGCGACTCGCGCACATGGCGCACCATACCGCCCGTGCTATGCACGAAGGTGCGGTCGGTCGGCAGGTCGCCCGACGCTAAGGCGAACATGCACTGGCTCACGCAGCCACACTCGGGGTGCAGCAGCAGGTCGGCGTCGGGGTATCGCTGAAGCGCGTTCACGATGTCTTCCGCGCGGAACCCTGCATGTACATGGCACTCGCCAAGCCACAGATGCACCTTACGCCCTGTCATCCGCTGCACATACAGCCCCAGAAACATATCAGGTAGGAACAGGATCTCTTGATCCTCTGGGATAGACTGCACGACTTTCACGGCGTTGCTGGAGGTGCAGCAGTAGTCGGCTTCGGCTTTCACATCGGCGTTGGTGTTCACATACGCCACCACGACGCCGTTGGGGTGGTTCGCTTTCCACTGGCGCACCTCGTCGGCAGTCACAGTCGCCGCGAGCGAGCAGCCCGCTTCAGGGTCGGGTATCAGCACGGTACGGTCCGGGCAGAGAATCGCGGCCGTCTCCGCCATGAAATGCACGCCGCAGAACACGATTACGGGCGCGTCGGTCTGCGCCGCCTGCTGCGAGAGCTGGAGCGAATCGCCCACAAAGTCGGCCAAATCTTGAATGATGGGCAGTTGGTAGTTATGGGCGAGGATGACCGCATGGCGCTCCTGACGCAGTTGGTTTACGCGCTCGATAAGCTCTTGCTCGGTCAGGGAGGGGATCTCGCTGTCCTGCTCGATGGCGGCTTGGGCAGCCGTAGAGCGCACTGACGGGCGCGTCTTGGAACGCGGCATAATCGTCGGCAGTTCCACCTGCAGGTTCAAATCTGCTGGCAAAGTCGGGTTCTTCATGGCTTTACACTCCTGCCGTTGCGATGAACAGCGGGTGGTGCCCGCGGGGATGTTGTCCATCGCCGTATGTGGCGCCTTAATTATACCCGATGGGGCCGCTATTTTGCTACCCCCCTCGCGTTCCCCCTACGCAGTAAGGGGAACACTTGGGGGGCTGTCTTGGCTACTCTGGCACAGCGACCCAGCGTCGCTCGTTGGCGGCGATTTCCACCGCCTCCAGCACCGCTTGGCACTTGAGCCCATCGTAGAAGTTCGGCGAGGGCAGCTCGTCCTTGCCGATTGCCTCCAGCGCGTCGCGCACCCAGTGCGTGAAGGTATGCTCGTAGCCGATAATATGCCCTGCGGGCCACCACGCGCTGATGTAGGGATGCACGCTCTCCGTGACCTGTATGGTGCGGAAGCCGCGCATGCCGGGCGGGTCGGTCTCCAGATAGAGTTCGAGTTCGTTCATGCGCTCCAGATTGAACACGAGGCTTCCTTTGGAGCCGTTGATTTCGAAGCGATTGTAGTTTTTGCGTCCCAGCGCGAAGCGCGTGGCTTCGAAAGTGCCAATCGCGCCGTTTTCGAACCGCGCGAGGAACATCGCCGCGTCGTCGACGGTCACCTCGCCCATCTCGGTGCTGGCTTGCCCGCCGAGACGGTCGTCCACCGCTGCTTGTAGCGGGCGCTGCTTGATGAAGGTGTGCATCATACCGCACACTTCGCTAATCTCGCCGACCAGCCAGCGCGCAAGGTCGATGATGTGCGCGTTCAGGTCGCCATGCACGCCCGAGCCAGCGATGTCTTTCTGCAGACGCCACACCAGCGGGAAGTTCGGGTCAACAATCCAGTCCTGCAGGTAGGTTCCGCGAAAGTGATAAATCTCGCCAATCACGCCCTCGCGAATGAGTTGCTTCGCGTAGCTCACAGCGGGGGCTTTGCGATAGTTGAAGAACACGCCATGCTTGACTTTGTGCCGCTCGACGGCTTGCACCATCGCACGGGCTTCGGCGAGGTTGTTGGCAAGTGGCTTCTCGCACAGCACCACCTTGCCGTGCTTGGCAGCTTCTATCGAAATGGGCGCGTGCAGGTTGCCCGGCGTGGAGACATCCACGATATCGATGTCTTCGCGGGCAACCACCTGTTGCCAGTCGGTGGCGTACTCTTCGAAGCCATACTTCTCGGCGGCGGCGCGCACGCGCTCCTCGTGGCGACCGCAGATTACCTTCAACACGGGTTCATACTCCAGCTCGGGGAAGAAGTAACGCACTTGCCGATAGGCGTTGCTGTGCGCTTTGCCCATGAACTGATAGCCAATCAGCGCGACATTGAGTTTCCGTTTTGGCATAGTAGCACCTCCTTAATGTGGCTTGGACTTCAGTCCAAGCACAGGCGCGATGTCATTCCCAGCGTCGCAGGCTCGTCGGCGGGTACGCCGACGCTACGCGGTTTGGTGCGTGTCGTCGGCGGGGACGCCGACGCTACGCGGTTTGGTGCGTCGCCAGTGCTGTCGGCGGGGACGCCGACGCTACGCGGGTTGGTGCGTGTCGTCGGCGGGGACGCCGACGCTCCGCGGGTGGGTGCGTGTCGTCGGCGGGTGCGGCGGGGCGGCGGGGGGGGGGGGGTCGCGAGTGCTGTCGGCGGGG
>JARJMV020000171.1 GCA_029335935.2 bacterium | reverse complement strand
CATGCGTGGCTTGGACATTCCTGCCCAAGCGTTAGGCGTTAGGCGCGGACAGGAATATCTGTACTGCAGGGCGTCAGGGGTACACTTGATATCGCCATGAGCGCAGCATTGATTAACTTGGCGTATCTGCTGGCGGTTGTGCTGTTCATCGTTGGCTTAAAGGGACTGTCGCATCCGCGCACAGCGGTGCGAGGCAACCAGCTGGGCGCGTTGGGGATGTTCATCGCTGTCGTTGCTACGCTGCTCGATCGGCAGATTCTGAGCTTTGAGTGGATTGTGCTGGGCGTGGTCGTGGGCGCGTTGGTGGGTACGGTGATGGCGTTGCGCGTGCCGATGACCGCGATGCCGCAGATGGTGGCGATTTTGAACGGTTTTGGGGGCGCGGCGTCGGCGTTGGTGGCGGGCGCGAGCATCGTGGAGAGCGCACTGCCCGAAGTGATGCCCCCTGCGCCGCTCAGCCAACTGATGCCTGCCGCCGCCGCGTCGGGCATCATCGGCGCGGTCACCTTCTGGGGAAGCCTCATCGCGTTCGCGAAACTGCAAGGACTCATCAGCGAGAACCCTCTCCAAGTGAGCTTCCTGCATTATATCAACGGCATCCTGCTGCTGACGGCGGTCGTCCTAAGCGTGATGCTCAGCCTCCACCCGACGCAACTGGGCTACTACTGGGCGATTCTCGCGATAGCGTCGGTGGTAGGGCTGCTGTTGGTGATCCCGATTGGGGGCGCGGATATGCCTGTGGTGATTGCGCTACTGAACTCCTATTCGGGGCTTGCCGCCGCTGCGACGGGTTTTGTGCTAAATAATAATGCGCTTATTATCACGGGGTCGCTGGTGGGCGCGTCGGGCGTCATCTTGACGACGATAATGTGCCGTGCGATGAACCGCTCGCTGCGCAATGTGCTGTTCGGCGTCTGGGTTCCGTCGGAAGCAGGGCCGAAAGCCGACGATGTGTACGCAGGCAAGGTGAAAGCCGCCGCCCCCGACGATGTGGCGATGCTGTTGGAAGGCGCACGCTTCGTGGTGATTGTGCCCGGCTACGGCATGGCAGTCGCCCAAGCGCAGCATGCCGTGCGCGACCTGATGCAGATTTTGGAGCAGCAGGGCGCAACCGTCGAGTTCGCCATCCACCCTGTTGCAGGGCGAATGCCCGGACATATGAATGTGCTGCTCGCCGAAGCCGATGTGCCCTACGACCGCCTCAAAGAGATGGACGAGATTAACCCACGCCTCGAGCAGGTGGATGTGGCGATTATCATCGGGGCGAACGATGTGGTGAACCCGCTGGCGCGCACCGACCCGAACAGCCCGATTGCAGGCATGCCAATCCTGGATGTGGACAAGGCGCGCAGTGTGGTGGTCATCAAGCGCAGTCTCAGCCCCGGCTTTGCGGGCATTCCGAACCCGCTCTTCGCCGCTGACAATACGCTGATGCTGTTTGCAGACGCGCGCGAGGGCGTGCAGCAGATTATCAACGCGCTGAAGGCGAAGTAGGCGCTAACTGGCGGTCTCGGTCGGCTCGCCTTCCAGATAGTGTATGCCCAGCGCGACGAACGCCTCGCGCTCCAAGTCGGCAGGTAGGGGGTACTGCTGAGCGAAGAGTTGCCACTCGTCGGCGAGTGTGAGGCGCGTCTCGCCGTCAGTATCGGCGACCTCGCCGCTCGATTGCCCCGCGCGAAAACTCACGCGCGGCGCACGCAAATCCAACTGATAGTGCAACGCGCGTATCTTCAGCTCGCGCAGCAGCTCGCCGTCAATCTGGCTGCGCAACTCTGGCAGCAGGTTATAGACGCGCTGGCGCACTATCGCGCCGTCGAGGTGGGGCACAGCGTTGGCGCGTTCCTCGATAAGCGTGTTCAGCTCGGCGACCGTTAACTCCTGAGCGTCGATAGGCGTCAGGTCGTACACAGGGCGCGTGCGCAGGGGATGAAACTCGTGGGAGCGCGTGGAGACATCGTATAGTATCCACCCTTTCGGCTTGCCCGCCTCGTCCCAGATGTTGGTGCTGGTGAACTCCGTCGCGCCTGCATACAGCGCGTTCGGGGCAATTGGCGTGTAGAGATTCCAATCGCCCAGCGCGATGTAATCACACTCGTCCCGCACGATTTTCTGCTGATCAATCGGGCGTTCCAGTGCGAAGGGAGTGACGCCCTCCAGCAGTCCGTGAAGCAAGAGCAGGTTCCAGCGGTAGTTTGGGTTCGGCGCGAGGATGCGCTGCTCCAGCTCGCCCACGCCACGCGAGGGAATACATAACAGACAGGCGTTCAGCGCGGCAATTTCCAGCTGCGTGATTTGGTCGTACACCACCTGCACGCCGGGAATGTGCGCCAACAGGGCGAGGATGCAGCCGCTCTCAGCGATTCGGGGCGTCTCGTGGTTGCCTGCGATCATCACAAGTGGCGCGCCCTTACGCTGGTTCTGCAGGTCTGTCAAGTATCGGTAAGCGGCAATCAAACTGGAGTTTGGCGGACGCACCGCGTGGAACAGGTCGCCCGTGATGAGGATTAGGTCAGGTTCGGCTTTCATAGCATCGCGCAGCGCAGCGCGAAACGCGACCAACACATCCCACTCGCGCTGATTGACGCCGTACTCGTTCGTGCGACTGTAGGCGCGATAGCCTAAATGCACATCGCTGATATGCGCCACTCGCATCAGAGCCAAGTATACCTGATCATTAGCAGGATACTGTTCTTGTCGGGCGAAACTGCATGCCACTGAAGGAGGGCGACATGGCAGTGGGAAACTACAACTACAACAAACTGTTCATCGCCAGCTGCATCGCGCTGGTGACGACAGCGATGGCGTTTTCGATACGCGCGGACATTCTCAAGGAGCTGGGCGAGACCTTCAACATCAGCCACGAGCAGCAGGGGCTGGTCAACCTGATGGGCATCTGGGGCTTCCCTATAGCGATTCTGATTGTGGGACCGCTGGTGAACACCTTCGGGATGGGACGCCTGCTGAAGCTGGCGTGTCTGGGGCATATTCTGGGCATTCTGTTCACGATACTCTCGCCGAGCTACGGTTTTGTCGCGTTGCTGCTGTCCACGCTGCTGGTGGGATTGGCGAACGGCACGGTGGAGGCGGTGATTAATCCGCTCGCCGCGACGATGTACCCCAACGACAAGACGCATAAGTTGAATGTGCTGCATGCGTGGTGGCCGGGCGGACTGATTATCGGCGGGCTGGCGACCTTCGCGCTGGCGGAGTTCGTGAACGCCTCGTGGCAGGTGCGACTGGGGATTATCATTCTGCCAGCGCTCATCTATGGCGCGATGATTTGGACGGAGCGGTTCCCCGAAACCGAGCGCGCCGCCTCAGGGGTCAGCATGAGCGAGATGTTTATGCAGATATTGCGTCCTGGGGTGCTGCTACTCGTTCTGTGTATGTGTATGACCGCGATTACCGAGCTGGGACCCGACCAGTGGGTCGGCTCGGTGCTGACCGACACAGTGGGCATTCGGGGCATCCTGTTTCTGGTTTACACTTCGGGCTTGATGTTCGTGCTGCGCTTAGTAGCGGGACCTGTCGCGCGAGTGTTCACGCCGATAGGTTTGCTGGCGGTGTGCGCGGCGTTGGCGGCGATAGGGTTGTATCTGCTGAGCGTATCATTCACGGCGGGCGCGGCGTTCTTAGCGGCGACGGTGTTCGGGCTGGGTAAAGCCTACTTCTGGCCCACGATGCTGGGCGTGGTGTCCGAGCGGTATCCACGCGGGGGCGAGTTCCTGCTGGCTGTGATGGGCGCGGCGGGCATGATTGCCGCAGGTCTCGCAGGTCCGAGCATGGGGCGCATTTACGACCTCAACACCATCGAGAAGCTCACGCCTGAAGTGCGCCAACTCGTGGTGATAGACGGCAAGTATAGCCCTGAACAGGCGCAGGCGATAGCCGCGCGTGCGGCGCAGGGCGACCCCGTCGCGCAGCAGCAGAAAGCCGTGCTGGACGAAGCGCTCCGCCACGGCGCGGCGATGACCTTCCGCTATGTGGCTATCTTGCCGCTCGTGTTGGTGTTCCTCTTCGGCGCGCAGTATCTCTATTATCGGGCGCGCGGCGGCTACAAAACCGTCGGTATCAGCGGACACTAACCGCGTCGCCCCCCTTCAGGTATACTCTGCAGGGGAACGACGATGAGCCAAGTTTGGGGCGGTCCGTTGGAGCGTATAGACGACCATCGATGGCGCATCCCGAAAACATACAAATCGGGGATGCGTGTCGATGGTCTCATCTTCGCCAGCGACTCGATGATCGAGCAGATTAAGCAAGACCAAGCCCCCGAGCAAGTGGCGAATGTAGCGTTCTTGCCGGGCATCGTGGGCTACTCCATTGCGATGCCCGACATTCACTGGGGCTACGGGTTCCCTGTGGGGGGCGTGGCGGCGATGGATCTGGAGGCAGGCGTAATCTCGCCTGGTGGCATCGGCTACGACAACAACTGCGGTGTGCGCCTGCTACGCACCGACCTCACCGAACCGCAGGTGCGCCCGCGCCTGAAAGAGCTCATCGACCAACTCTTTCGAGACATCCCCGCAGGGTTCGGCGGCGAAGGATTGATTAAGACCAATCGCGCCGAGCTGCGCCAAGTGATGCTCAAGGGCGCGCAGTGGATGGTGGAACACGGCTACGGCTGGGCAGACGACCTCGCTCACACCGAAGCGGGCGGCAGGCTGGAGATGCCCGACCCCGATGTGATTACCGAGAAAGCCATCGAGCGCGGCAAAGACCAGCTTGGCACGCTCGGCGGCGGCAACCACTTTCTGGAAATCCAAGCGGTGGCCGAGATTTACGACGCGACAGCCGCCGCCGCGATGGGTATCACCTATGTCGGGCAGATTACCATCATGATCCACACAGGCTCGCGCGGATTCGGACACCAGACCTGCCAAGACCACTTGGACATCATGGAGCAAGCCCACCAAAAGTATGGCATCAGCCTGCCCGACCGCCAACTCGCGTGCGCGCCCATCAATTCGGAAGAGGGGCAGACCTACCTACGCGCGATGCACTGCGCAGCGAACTTCGCCTTCGCCAACCGCCAAGCGATTGCCCACTGGACGCGCCAAGCCTTCGCCAAAATCTTCAAGGCGACGCCCGAAGGTCTGGGCATGTATCAGGTCTACGATGTGGCGCACAATATCGCCAAAATCGAAGAGCATATGTGGGAGGGCAAGCCAATCCGCGTGTGCGTGCATCGCAAAGGCGCGACGCGAGCGTTTCCGCCTGGACACCCCGAAACCCCCGACGCCTACAAACAGATTGGGCAGCCCGTGCTGATACCAGGCGATATGGGGCGCTATTCGTTCGTGCTGGTGGGCACAGAGACCGCGATGCGCGAGAGCTTCGGCACGACCTGCCACGGCGCGGGACGGCAGATGAGCCGTAAAGGCGCGCTCCGCGAGGCGCAGCAACGCAATATCGCCAAAGAGATGGAACAGCAGGGCATTCTCGTGCGGGCGCAGAACAAAGCCACGCTCGCGGAGGAAGCCTCCTATGCCTACAAAGATGTCGCCGATGTGGTGGAGGTGGTGCATCGGGCAGGCATCGCGCGCAAGGTGGCGAAGTTGCGTCCACTCGGCGTGGTCAAGGGCTGAGATTCGCGGATTGCAGCACTTGTTGCACCCACGCCTGCTGTTCTTCCGACAACGGCGCGGGCGGCGGCTGCGTGTAGTCCACCTTGCGGTCAAACCGACCCTCCACATACACCCGATCCAGAGCGTCCTGCAAGTCCACCGCCACAGCCCC
>JARJMV020000149.1 GCA_029335935.2 bacterium | reverse complement strand
ACATGATTGACCAAGCCACAGCGCGTGTGTGCTTGGACACTAATGTCCAAGCCACTGGGCGTTGGTGCTTGGACAGTAATGTCCAAGCCCAAGGGCGTTTGTGCTTGGACAGCAATTTCCAAGCTACGGGGTGTTTGTGCTTGTACAGGAATGTCCAAGCCACAGGGCGTTTGTGCTTGCACAGGAATGTCCAAGCCACTCCCCGAACGCCGTAGGTGCGGCGACAAGAATGTCGTCGCACCTATCTTGCCGTTGCCAGCCCCCGCTAATCGCCGTTGCCGATTAGCACTACTCCATCACACGCACTGTAAGTGTAATCATAATCTCCGACTTATCGCGCGTGGAGGTGGTGCGTCGGAAAAAGTAGCCCAGAAACGGCAGGTCGCCCAGCAGCGGTACTTTCTGAATGGTCTTGATGTCTGCTTCGCGAATCAAGCCGCCAATCACCACCGTTTCGCCGTTGGCAACTCGGATGGTGGTGTCGGCGTTGCGTCGCGCGAGCTGGGGCAACCGCCCACCACCGGGCACCTCCAGAAAGCCCGTGATGACGCTGACTTCAGGCTGGATGTGGAGCGTGATAGAGTTATCTTCGTGGACGCGCGGCAGCACGCGCAGGATGATGCCCGCCTGCACCGAGTCGGTCTGCACATTCGCGCCCTGCGGCGTCTGTTGGATGAGCTTGACATAGTTCACCTCGTCGCCGATGAAGATGGTCGCCGAGCGTCCATCGAGGGTGGCGACGCGCGGGTTCGCCAGCAGGTGGTTGCGCCGGTCTTCTGCCAGCGCGTTCAGCGTCACGGAGAAATCGATGGGCTTTTTGACGATGGTGAAATCGAGTCCCAGCTGCCCATCACGGTTGAAACCGAACCCCTGTTGATTGGGTGTGGTGGTGGAGCCGTCAGGTAGCGGGAGCCGATTCGCGCCTCGGTCCAGCGTGTTAACGTTGCCTGACTGGAGGATGTTCCAGCTCAGCCCCAGCGATTTGAGGCTTCCTTCCGACACATCCATCACGCGGGCTTCGATAATCACTTGGGGCTGTTTGACATCGACCTTGCGCAGGATTTCGAGGGCGCGCAGCACCTCGCGTGCAGTGCCGACCAGCACGAGCGTGTTGGGCGGCTGACTGCCCTGCGTTGCGCCTGGCGGTCCGCCTTGCATTGGCGCGCCCATCTGTTGCGCGGTCTGGCTGGGGGTCTCGCCCCCCGTCATACCGCCTTGCCCGCCGCCTGCGCCGCCCACGCCGCCACGGCTTAGCAGCGCATCAGGTCCCAGCGAGACCTGCACGCCGGGCACTAACTGGCTCAGGATGCGCGCCAAGTCGCGCGAGTCGGCGTACTTCACGCGATAGACCTCCGTCACAATCTCCACGCTGCCCGTGAGTTGCTGTTCGAAGGCGTAGGCGGCTTCGCGAGCGCGCTCCACCGTCTCCACATCGCCCTCCACGAGCAGGTAGGTCGCGTCTTTCTCGCCCGACGGCGTGATTTTCAGCTCTGGGAAGCGTGCGCTCAGGTAGGTCGCAATCTCGGTGGGCTTGGCGACCTTGAAAGTGAACGCTTCGACGGTCTTCGGCTTGGGCGGTGCGAGCGGTTGGGACGCGCCTCGAAACGCCTTGAGCGACTCCTCCGTGCCTACGACATAGGTGTTGTCGATTTTTTCATATCGGTAGCCGCTGATTCGCGTGATTAGGTTCAGCGATTCTTCCACCGTGAGGCGGCTGAGGCTGACGGTCACGGTGCCCTTCACATCGGGTGCGGTGATGATGTTCGCGCCGGATTGGATGGCTAACGCCTTTAACACATCGCCAATCTCGGCGTTGACGAAGTCGAGCGACACGGTAATCCGCGCGGGTGGCGGAGGGGGCGGGCTTGGGCGCATGGCGACGGTCTCGCGCGGTTTGTCGGGTTCGGGCGTGCTGGTGCGTGGGGGTATGAGCGTCTGTGCGTTGGCGACCGTCGTCGTCTGGGATGGCTCCAGCGGTTCGAGGGGCGGTGGCGTATCGCTGAGGATTTCCGACGCCTGCGCCTTACCGAGCCGTACCTGCCAACCTGTGGGGGTCTGCTCCAGCGTGTAGGGTTGCGTCCCGCGCATCGTGACCACCACGCGCACTTTGGGCGGGCGATTGCTGAACCAGCCGTAGCGTAGCTTGGTTGCGTGTGGTGTTTTGAGGTTCACTTCGCGTCCGCGCCCGCTGAAGCGTGCGTTGAACTCCAGCACCAGAAACTGCGTACGCCAGATATTGACGCTGGGGCGCGTGAGCCGCTCGCCAGAAATGCTAATCAGGGTCTGACCCCGCTCCTCAGAAACTTTTACAGATTGCACGACCTGCCCGCTTGCCGCGAGCAGCGTACACAGCAACCAAACACAGATGTAAGTTTGTGTTCTCATGGGGTGTTGCCTCCGTTCGGGGCGGACGATTCGCCGACGCGGACAGTGATTTGCTGTTTGCCTTTGCGCAGGGTAATCTTCCCGCGCTCGATGCTCACGACGCGCCAGCCCTCTTCCAGCAGGTCGCCCTGCTTGACGAAACGGCGGCGTCCGTCCGTATCGGCGAGAATCGCTACAGAATTCGGTCCTTGTACGACGCCTGTGACGGTGTAG
>JARJMV020000109.1 GCA_029335935.2 bacterium | reverse complement strand
GGGGTGGGGCGGGGCGTCGGTCGCCGCTGCGAGGCGCGCTACTGCTAATTGGCGCTGCTACCGCGCTCACAGCGCCGAGTTCGGTGGGCTGCTCCAAGCCGCGCGTGGTGAGGTTGATGCGCCCCATGTGGTCGATCTCCTTCACGCGCACGCGCAGCGTGTCGCCGACCTTGACCACCTCTTCAGGGCGGTTCACGCGCTTGTCGGTCAGGTCGCGCAAATCCACCAAGCCTTCCTTGCCGGGCAGTACTTCCACGAACGCGCCGCGCGACATCAGCCGAGTGACGCGCCCGACATAGACCTCGCCGACAGCGACCTCTTTGGTGAGCGCCTCGATCATCTGTCGCGCACGCTCGCCCGACTCGCCGTCAGGCGCGGCGATGTATATCTTGCCCGTCTGTTCAATCTGGATTTGCGCTCCCGTTTCGGCAGTGATTTTCTTGACCGTCTTGCCGCCGGGTCCAATCACTTCGCCAATCTTGTCGGGGTTAATCTCCATCACGAAGATGCGCGGGGCGCGCGGCGAGACCTCAGGACGCGGCGCAGGGATGACCTCCAGCATCTTCTGTAGGATGAATAGGCGCGATTCGCGGGCGCGGGCAAGCGTCTCTGCGATAATGTGCGCGGGCAAGCCAGGAATCTTCAAGTCGAGCTGGATTGCCGTAATGCCCTGCTCCGTGCCGGCGACCTTGAAGTCCATATCGCCTGTGGCGTCTTCCATGCCCTGAATGTCGGTCAGGATGGCGTAGCGGTCGTCGCTTTCATAGACCAAGCCGGTGGCGATGCCTGCGACAGGCGCTTTGATTGGCACGCCTGCGTCCATCAGCGCGAGGGTACTGCCGCAAGTGCTTGCCATCGAGGTCGAGCCGTTCGATTCCAGCACCTCCGAGTAGAGTAGGATGGCGTAGGGGAACTCCTCTTCAGGGGGTATCATGCGTTCGAGGGCGCGTTCCGCGAGCATGCCGTGCCCGACTTCGCGTCTGCCTGCACCGCGCAGGGGGCGCACCTCGCCCACGCTGAACGGCGGGAAGTTGTAGAAGTGCATGTAGCGCTTGGTGTCCTCTTCGCTGAGCGCGTCGAGGATCTGCGCTTCCTGCAGCGCGCCGAGCGTGCAGGTGGTCAGCACTTGCGTTTGTCCGCGCTGGAACAATCCGCTGCCGTGCGTGCGGGGGAGCAGCCCAACCGCGCACGAAATCTCGCGGATTTCGTGTGGGGCGCGCCCGTCAGGGCGCTTACCCTCGTCTAAGATGAGCTTGCGCACGGTCTCCTTGATGACCTCGTCGACCGCCATACTGAGTTCCAGTTCACGCCCGGCGTAGGGGGGCGGCGATTCGGGGTCGGGCGGCGTGTTCATTTGCGCGACGATTTCGTCCTTGAGCTGGCTCAGCCCCGCCTCGCGCGCCAGCTTGTCAGGATTCTGGATGGCATCTTTGAGCGTGTCCCCTGCGAACGCCTTCACCGCGCTTTTAGTGTCGTCGGACACCAAGTAGAGCGGTACTTCCGCTTTCGGTTTGCCGACTTGGGCGCGCAACTGTTCAATCAGCGCGATGATTTTCTGGTTCTCAAGGTGCGCGAGCTCGATGGCTTGCAGCAGGATCTCTTCGGGGAGCTGGTCGGCGTCGGCCTCAATCATCATCACATGGTCGGGACGGCTGGAGACGACAAGCTCAAGTTCCGAGAGTTCGCTCATCGCGCTGTTGGGGTTCAACAGGAACTCGCCGTTCACATAACCGACCCGCACCGCGCCGAGCGGTCCGTTCCAAGGGATGTCGGAAATCGTCAGTGCAGCCGATGCGCCTATGATGCCCAGTATCGCAGGGGGGTGGTCGAAGTCCACCGAGATAGGCATCACAATCACCTGCACCTCGTTGCGCATGCCTTTGGGAAACAGCGGTCGGATGGAGCGGTCGACGAGGCGTCCTTGCACGATGGATTCATCGGAGGGTCGCCCACCGCGCTTGACGAATCCGCCGGGGATTTTGCCGACGGCGTACTTGCGCTCTTCGTAGTCTACAATCAGGGGAAAGAAATCGATATCGGTGCGCGCTTTCTGGCTCATGGTCGCGGTGACCAACACCACGCTTTCGCCATAGCGCACGACGACGGCGGCATTCGCTTGGTTCGCTAAGACGCCTGTCTCCAGCGACAATAGGTCTCCGCCGATTTCGGCGGATACAACGATGGGTTCTCGCATAGAATTCTGCCTCCTGTTTACCGCTGCGAGCGGATGCCCAGTTTCTGCACCAGCGCGCGGTAGCGCTGGATGTCTTGGTTGGCTAAATAGTTCAGCAGCTGGCGGCGTTGTCCGACCAGCTTCACCAGCCCGTAGCGGGAGTGAAAGTCTTTTCGGTGCTTCTTGAGATGCTCGGTCAGGTAGTGGATGCGCGCAGTCAGCAGTGCGATTTGCACTTCGGGCGAGCCGGTGTCGCCCTCGTGGCGCTTGTGTTCTTCGATGATCGCCTGTTTCTGTTCGGGCGTCAGTGTCATACCGTTTACCTCCATACCTCCTCTTGTATGAGATGCGCTTCGGGGCGACGCCGCTTCACGAAACCGCCTGCGGCGGCTTGGTGAAACAGCCTTCGCCCCCAAAAGCGTGAGAGTATTATACCTGATAGAATCGTTTTCCAACATGTGCCCAGTGGGGTATAATTGGGAAGTATGCCGCGCATAACAATCATCGGCGGCGGATTCGCAGGGGTGGAAGCCGCGTGGACTGCCGCCCGAATGGGAGTGTCGGTGCGCCTCTATGAAATGCGTCCGAAGCGTAGCACACCTGCCCACAAGACGGGCTGGCTCGCCGAGTTGGTCTGCTCGAACTCCTTCAAGTCGTTGCTGCCGACCACGCCGTCGGGTCAACTCAAGTGGGAGATGGAGCGGCTCGGTTCGATCGTAATCCCGACCGCGCGCGAGTTCGCCGTGCCCGCAGGGGAAGCGTTAGCCGTCGACCGCGAGCCGTTCGCCCAAGCCATCACCGCGCGTATTGAGTTGCATCCACTGATTGAAGTGGTGCGCGAAGAGATGAAGCACATCCCCAGCGACCGCCCGCTGATTATCGCCACAGGTCCACTCACTTCCGACGCGCTAGCGAGCGAGATTGCACGCATCACGGGCAAGCGACACCTCTATTTTTACGACGCCGTCTCGCCGATTGTGGACGCCAGCACCATCGATTACGACAAGGTGTTTCTCGGTAGCCGACGCGAGAAGGGCGACCCCGCTTACATCAACTGCCCGTTCAACAAAGCGGAATATGAGCGGTTCTGGGAGGCAATCCGCGCCGCCGAGCTAACGCCCTTGCACGAGTTTGAGGACGCACGATTTTTCGAAGGGTGCGTGCCTCTGGAAGAGTTAGCGGCGCGAGGCAAGGATACGCTCCGCTTCGGACCGCTCAAGCCCGTGGGGTTAATAGACCCGCGCACGGGCAAGCGTCCCTATGCCGTGCTGCAGCTGCGTCCGGAGAATAACGAGCACACGATGTATAGTCTGGTGGCGTGCCAGACGCGCATGAGGTGGGGCGAGCAGAAGCGCGTCTTCCGCCTCGTGCCCGGCTTGGAGAACGCCGAGTTCGTGCGCTATGGCGTGGTACATCGGAACACCTACTTAGACTCGCCGCGACTGCTACAGCGCACACTGCAGTTTTGTGAGGACGGTCGGCTCTTCTTCGCAGGGCAGATGGTGGGCGTAGAGGGCTACATCGAGTCGGCGGCGTCGGGCATCATCGCAGGGCTGAACGCGGCGCGCTTGGCGCTGGGCAAGCCTGCCGTCGCGCCCCCACGGGAGACGGTCCTCGGCTCGCTGCTGCACTACATCAGCACTTACGAACATCCGAACTTCCCGCCGATGAACGCCAACTGGGGATTGCTGCCCGATCCTGAAGACGCGCCGCGCGACCGCGACGCCCGACGCCAACTCAAGCTGCAACGCGCCCGCGAAGCGATGGAGCGATTCGCACAGGCGCTGATGCTATAACTCGACATAAGCCGCCAAGCCGTGCCAGCCGCCTTCGCGCCCGAAGCCGCTCTCTAAATAGCCGCCGAACGGGCTGGCAGGGTCGAACTTATTGTAGGTGTTGCACCACACGACGCCCGCACGCACCCGCGCGGCGAACTCCAGAGAGCGACTGCCCTTGTTCGTCCACACGCCCGCCGACAGTCCGTAGCGTGTGTTGTTGGCTATCTGCACCGCTTCGTCGGGCGTGCGGAAGGTGAGAACGCTCAGCACGGGACCGAAAATCTCTTCCTGCGCGACGGTATGCGCTGTGGAGACCTGCGTCAGGATGGTGGGCGGATACCAGTAGCCTCTGGAGGGCAGGGCGCAGTCGGGCTGATAGAGCATCGCGCCCTCCTGAACGCCAATCGCCACGAGCCGTTCAATCTTGCGCAGCTGGGGCAGCGAGTTAATCGCGCCGATATCGGTGTTTTTGTCGAGCGGGTCGCCCACGCGCAGCCGCGCGAGGCGCCGCTGGAGCTTGCGTACTACAAGGTCGGCGACGCTCTCCTGCACCAACAGGCGACTGCCAGCACAGCACACATGCCCCTGATTGAAGTAGATGCCGTTGACGATGCCCTCAATCGCTTGATCGATGGCGGCGTCCTCGAAGATTACATGCGCCGCTTTCCCGCCAAGCTCCAGCGTGAGGCGTTTGCGTGTGCCTGCGACCGCTTTTTGTATCTGCTTGCCGACCTCCGTGCTGCCCGTGAAGGCTATCTTATCGAGGTTGGGGTGTTGCACGAGCATCGCGCCTGTGTGTCCATCGCCCGTCACGATGTTGACCACGCCGGGGGGCAGTTCGGCTTGCTGGAAGACCTCACCCAGCAGCATTGCCGTGAGTGGGGTGGTCTCGGCGGGTTTGAGAACCACTGTATTGCCGCAGGCGAGCGCGGGGGCGATCTTCCACGCCGCCATCAGCAGCGGGAAGTTCCACGGGATAATCTGTCCTGCCACGCCGAGCGGGCGCGGTATGCGTCCGTGAAACGCATATCCCAACTTGTCCGCCCAGCCAGCGTAATAGAAGAAGTGTGCGACGGCTAACGGAACATCGACATCGCGCGACTCGCGTATCGGCTTGCCGCTGTCTAAGCTCTCCAGCACGGCGAACTCACGGGCGCGCTCTTGCAAAATTCGCGCAATCCGAAACAGGTACTTCGCCCGTTCCTTGCCCGACAGGTTGCCCCAGACGGTCTCGTAGGCGCGCCGAGCGGCTTGCACGGCGCGGTCGATATCCTCGGCATCAGCGTAGGCAACTTCCGAGAGAGTCTCCTCCGTTGCGGGGTTAACGTTCGGGAAATAGCGTCCACTGCGCGGCGGGGTGAACGCGCCGTCGATGAACAGCTCATAACGGGACTGAATTCTGACCACATCACGCGATTCGGGAGCAGGCGCGTACTCCCACACGCCTTCTCGCGCCATCGATTGACCGTTTCGCCCTTGCTTACCTGTGCGCGGCATAGCCATCGTATAGAACGCCGCTCGCAAAAATCCTGCCAGATTGCCTCTAAGAGCTTGGGAACCGAAAATCCACTCAGCGCGGTTGACCTGTAGGCACGCCGAACACTGCTTCTGCGCAGGCGGGGGCAGCGTCGCTTAACAATCTCTTAATGGGAAAGGGGGTACATTAATACCATAGGAGGTTTTGGCTATGCGACGACATGGCTTTACGCTCATCGAGCTACTGGTCGTGATTGCGATTATCGCGATCCTTGCGGCAATCCTATTCCCAGTGTTTGCTCAGGCGCGCGAGAAGGCGCGTCAGACCTCGTGTCTGAGCAACTGTAAGCAGATTGGCCTTGGTATCACAATGTATGTGAACGACTGGGACGAGACATTCCCGCGCAACGACGACTGTATCGCGCCCAACCGTGTTCCCTACCAACCGAATGCTGTGGGGTGCAGTAATCCGTATGGGCAGCGTGTGAACCACTACAAGTGGCAATACTGGATTTACCCCTATGTGAAGAACATCCAAATCTTCTTCTGCCCCAGCCGTCAGTACGATCGCACACAGTGGGAACAGAACGCCGAGATCTTCGATGGCGGCTACGCTTTGGCGCTGCACGTCACAGGCGCGCTGAACACATGGAACCGCACGGGCGCGAATCAGCAGATCCGCAACTCGTTCCTCGGCGGTAACATGGCAGGCGTGATGCGACCTGCGGAGACGATGATCTTGATGGAAGAGCGTTTCCCAGCAACGCGCCACTATGTGTTCGGACCCCAGCCGATCCAGACTATCTACCCTATGGCGCACCGCCATCTATGGGAGAATTGGTTCTACAACGGGAACCCTGCCAGCGGGCGCATTAATAAGGACAACGCGCCGCACATGGACGGACTGATTCTCGTCTATGTGGATGGGCACGCGAAGTGGATGAATGTGCGGGAGTTCCTCGCCAAGTCGCCCACGGCGCAAGATTACACGCCCAGCCCGCTGAGCGCATTTCCTGGCGGAATGGCGTGGACTGTCAATCAGCAGCCCCAGTGGCGCGGCGACTGGCCTCTGTGGGGGCTGTACGGCAACTAAGCAAACGCCGCTTATGCTCCAATCTCGATGCCCCTTCCTGCAGGAAGGGGCGTTTTATTGTGGAACATACCGATTGTATGCAACTTACTCTCCGAACGCTATGGATTGGGTTATTGATAATTGCAACAGGTCTGGCGGGAACGCCGCGCTCGCGCGACAGCGACTGGCTCATCCGAGTCGGGCTGGAGCAGGCGGCGTGGGCGAAAGTTCTCTATGTAGGCGTCTCCGAGGGGCGACTCCGCTGGGGCGACCCGCGCATAGGCGCGACGCTGGGCGAAGGTGTTGCTGGACAGATTTG
This sequence comes from bacterium, assembly GCA_029335935.2. GTDB lineage: Bacteria > Armatimonadota > Fimbriimonadia > Fimbriimonadales > GBS-DC > GBS-DC. The sequence goes on along the minus strand of JARJMV020000109.1, from coordinate 2,139 downwards.
GGAACTGCGCCGCGAGAACGGACGCTACCACGCAACTTGCGCTCAGGGGCAGGTTCAAGCGGAACGACTGGTCGCAGAACCTGCAGGGGGCGGCTTTCTCATGGTCGGAACCACGCCGAACGCCCTGCGCCGCTACCGGGGGCACCTGGAGTGGACTGAGCGCGACGGGAAACTGCTCACCATCAACTGGGTACGGCTGGACGACTACCTGAAAGCCACGCTGCCCCGCGAGATGCCGCCCAACTTCCACCCCGAAGCGCTCAAAGCGCAGGCGGTGGCAGCTCGCTCGTTCACCTTCCGACGCCTGAACCGCTACCGTCAGTGGGGCTACGACCTGTGCGACCACGCGCCATGCCAGGTGTACGGAGGTGTGGACGCCGAACATCCCAACACGAACGCGGCGGTAGACGCCACCGCAGGCGAAGTGCTTCTGTTCGAGGGGGGCGTTATCGAAGCGGTCTACACAGGGCACTGTGGGGGGCACACCGCGCCGATTGAAGTCGCGATGCAGGGCGCCCGTCCCCTGCCCTACCTCGCTGGCGTCCCCGACACAGACCCCAGCGGTAAACCTTACTGCGGTATCGCCCCCAACAGCGCATGGGAGCTAACCCTCGCGCGGGAAGAGCTTCAGAGTCGGTTCCCGCAAGCAGGGCACATTCAGGAACTGCGAGTCGCCCAGCGTGCGCCCAGCGGACACGCGCTCCAAATAGAGATTCAGGGCGACCGCGCAACCGTGACGCTTTCAGGCGCGGAGTTCCGCAGCGCGCTCGGCGCAACACGCCTGCGCAGCCTGAGGTTTGAGATCCAGCCTCAGCCCGACGGCTGGAAACTTGTAGGACAGGGCAGCGGGCACGGCGCGGGGATGTGTCAGTGGGGCGCACAGGGGCGCGCCCTCGCAGGGCAAAACTATCGGCAGATTCTGGAAGCCTACTATCCCGAAACGACGCTCCAAAAGCTGTAGGACACCCCAATGTGCTATAATAGAAATCGTATTCCGAGGGAACGAAGTTGGCAGAGTTAAAACAGGTGGAGATTGCACGCTTAGCGGGCGTGTCGCAGGCGACAGTATCGCGCGTGTTGAAAGGCGACCCGCAAGTGAACGAAGCGATGCGCGAGCGCGTGTTGGCAGTCGTTCAGGAGCTGGGTTACGTGCCCGACGCACGCGCGCAGTCGTTGCGCTCGCAGCGTACGCGCCTGCTGGGACTTGTCATCCATCGTGCGCCAGAAGCTTTAGCAGGTGACCCATTCTTCAGCACGCTGATAGCAACCATCGTGGAGCAGGCGGCGAAACACGAGTACCACCTGTGCGTCGATACCGCGCGCACCGCCCGCACCCAACGCGCGATTTACGAGGAACTCCTGCGCACGCGGCGTGTGGACGGGCTTATCTTGGTGGAGTCGGAATCGCACGATAAGCGTATCGAGCGGCTCAGTCGCGAAGGGTTCCCGTTCGTGCTGATTGGGCGATACGAACCTGAGGACGCCATCGCCAGCGTGGATAACGACAACATCGGCGCGGCGTTCATGGCGACGGATTACCTGATACGCTCAGGGCGCAGGCGTGTGGCGTACATCGGCGGTCCTGCAGGGCTGACCGTGACCCGCGACCGCTTGCAGGGCTACAAGCGTGCGCTGGAATCGCATGGGATTGACTATGACGCTTCACTGATTGCGTTTGCAGAGTTCAACTCACGCAGCATGGCGAGCGCGATGACCGACCTACTCAGCCTGCCGACGCCGCCCGACGCAGTGCTGGCGCTGGACGACCTGATTGCTGTCAGCGCGATGCGCGAGGCGAAGCGTCAAGGCAGGCGCGTGCCCGACGATATCGCCTTCATCGGCTTCAACGATAGCCCCCTCTGTCAGTATGTGGAGCCGAGCCTGACCTCCGTAGCGGTTGAGATACCGCAATTGGCTCGGCGCGCCACCGAGATGTTGGTGGAGCTGGTTGAGGGGCGTGCGCCGATGCCGAAACGCCAAATCGTGCCCGCCCGATTAGTGAAACGGGAGTCGGCTTAGGTTAGCTATTGACGTCCTGTCGCCGCAGGGACTCCGCCTGCGCGCGTATCGCCTGTCGGTCCGCCGCGCTGAGACGGCGCAGGTTGCGTATCTGCTGCCCCAAGCGTGGATGGTTCTCGA
>JARJMV020000100.1 GCA_029335935.2 bacterium | reverse complement strand
AGGTGCGTGCAATCTCGATGCCCTCGCGCGTCCACTGGGGCGTGCGCTCTAAGTAGGCGGCTACCTCTGCTTCAGGGATGCGTTGCATAGATCTCACCGTGTATATCGTTCGGCGCGTGGCGTCGTTGTCCTGTCAGACGCGCCGTAGCGCGGTGCGAACGGCGTCTAAGCACGCGCGCAAATCGGGCAGAGGGTCGTCGGGGTTCTCCTCGTACTCCAGCGCGAGGCAGCCCTTGAACCCACTGCGTCGCAACGCGCGTAGGAACCCCACCAAATCCAAGTCGCCCTGCCCCAGCAGCGTATAGCGCGTGCGGTCTTTTACATCCTTGAGATGCACGGCGTGGACGCGCTTGCCGAAGCGTTGCACGGCATCCACAGGGTTCTCGCCCGAGCGCAGGAAGTGGGCGGTATCGATGCACGCGCCAATCCAGTCAGGCTGACCGCGCATGGCGTCTTCCACGGTGCGAATGGCGTCGTAGCGCGTGTTCGGACCGTGATTGTGGATGGCGATAGGAATTTTGAACTCCTCGCACAGACGCGCGAGGTATCGGAAGCTCTCGGGGGCAGGGTCGGCAGTGATGACGGGGATGTCCATCGCGCGGGCGAACTCGAAGACGGCGCGCGCGGCTTTCTCATCCGCGCCGAAGCTCACCACGCCGTATGCCAGCACGCGCACGCCCGACCGTGCGACCGTCTCTTTCAATGCGCCCCACTGCTCGGGTGGGCTGAAGTGGGGCAGATGCGCCATGAACGCCTCTATCGATTGCAAACCGAGCGACCGTGTGGCTTGGAGCATCGCCTCCAGCCCCATCTTGCGCATCGAGTAGCTCTGCACACCCATCATGAACGGGGCATACGGGTTCCGTTGACGCCGCTGTTGGAACATAACTGCCCAATTCGTCCCGCGCGCCGACATTCCTGCTGTACCCCTTGACAACTCGGCGGGGTTTGTGGTATATTATTAACGCCGACGCTCCTGGGTAGCTCAATGGGCAGAGCGGGTGGCTGTTAACCACCAGGTTGCAGGTTCGAGCCCTGCCCCAGGAGCCATTTTTTGTGGATGGAACCCCAACGCCTACAGAAGTGGTTGGCGCACTGTGGCTACGGCTCCCGACGCGCCTGCGAGCAGCTGATTCAGCAAGGGCGCGTCCAAGTGAATGGCTCAGTCGCCTCACTCGGCGCGAGAGTTGACCCCCAACGCGATGTGATTACTGTGGACGGCACGCGTGTGCAGCCGCCGCAGGCGTTCGTGTACCTGATGCTGCATAAACCGCGCGGCTATGTGACCACGCGCAAAGACCCGCACGCCCCGCGCACGGTGATGACGCTTTTGCAAGACGCTCCGCCGAACCTGTTTCCCGTGGGGAGGCTCGACGCCGATTCGGAAGGGCTGTTGCTGTTCACCAACGACGGCGACTTCGCTCACCGCCTGACGCACCCGCGTTATAAGCTGCCCAAAACCTATCGGGTGTGGGTGCAGGGCAAGCCCACGGCGCGCGCCTTGACGCAACTGCGTGAAGGCGTATTGTTGGAAGACGGCAAGACCGCGCCTGCCGAGGTGCGTTTGCTCTGCACGGAGAGCGAGCGTAGCGTGCTGGAAATCGTGTTGCGGGAGGGGCGCAAGCGGCAGATACGACGCATGTGCGCGGCGGTGGGACACCCTGTGCTGCGACTGAAGCGCATCGCGATTGGCGCGTTGCGTCTGCCAAGCGACCTGCCGCCTGGCAAGTGGCGCTTGCTCACCCCTGCCGAAATCCAGCAGCTACTGGCGCAGCCTGCGCCGCGTCAACGCCGCGCCGCGACCAGACTGCGCCGATAGGTCGGGTGGCTCAGGTGGTCTACATCCACGCCGCCGCGCGAGCGCGCGCTGTGAATGAAGTAGCCGTCGCCGATGTAGATGCCCGTGTGGTCGATCTCTTTACCCTTCACGGCGAAGTAGAGGCGGTCGCCTGGGCGCAGGTCTTCGTAGCGCGTGATGGGCATCCCCACTCGGGCTTGGTCGCGGGCGCGGCGTGGCAAAGTGATGCCCATCTGCTCGTAAATCATCTTCACGAACCCAGAGCAGTCCAGCCCTGTGCGTGGGTCGTTGCCCCCCCAGCGGTAGCGCACGCCCAGAAAGCGCATCGCCAAGCGCGTCACATGGTCGGGGTTCGCCCCGCGCGGCAGGGTGTAGTCCACATCGACCGGCGTGGGCTTGACCGCGTGTTTGGGAACCCAGCCGTGTGCGCCGTTGGTCATCAGCACGCCGCACCACGCGCCACGCTCCTGCTCCATCATCAGGTAGAACCGCGCCTGCACCTGCGGATACAGCACGCGGCTCTGCGTATGGGGCTGCGCGTAGATAGGCGTTGGGCGCGTGGTCTCTACCAGCCGACCAATCCGATGAGTCACATACTCCGGCTCGCGCGCCGTGCGACGGCTCGATAACGAACGGCTCTGTGGCATGCTATCCCTCCAGCGTGAGGTTCCGCACGCGATGACGCTCCGCGATAATCACACAGCGCAGCGTCTCCAACGCGCGGTTCAAATCGTCGTTGATAATCAGATAGTCGTATCGAGGGATATATTCCATCTCCTCGCGGGCGTTTGCCAAGCGGAGCGTGATCGACTCTTCGTCATCGCGTCCGCGTCGGCGCAGGCGTTGCTCCAGTTCTTCCAGCGAGGGCGGCGCGATGAAGATGAGAATCGCCTCAGGGAACCGCGCGCGCACCTGCATCGCGCCCTGCACATCGATTCGCAGCACCACATCGCGTCCTGCGTCGCGCAGGGCTTCCATCTCGCGGCGCGGCGTGCCGTACCAGTTGCCGTGCACCTCCGCATACTCCAAAAACGCGCCCTCCGCACGCAGCGCGTGGAACTCCTCCTCCGTCACGAAGTAGTAGTCCAGCCCGTGCCGTTCGCTCATCGCTTGCGGGCGCGTGGTGTAGGTCACCAGTCGGCGCACATTCGGCGCGACCAGCTGCCACTGCTCGATCAGTGTGTCTTTGCCCACGCCTGCTGGACCTGACAGCACAATCAGCAGTCCGCGCGTGGGCGAGCCGGGTTTCGCTAACTGTTCCAACAATTCGCACCTCCTGATTTACAGGCGCGTCGGTCGCATCGTTGCGTGCGCCGCTAATGCTCAAGCACGCCGCGTTCGGGTTCGGCGTCGCCGCCGTCCCTGCGTAATTATCGGCAGGCGCGCCCAATTGACTGAACCGCCTGCCGCCTATTATAATACTCGCTCAGCAGCGCAACTCCTGCAGAAGGTGCAATCTTCAAACCAGCGATGGAATGCTATTGGCGACTGGCTTATGCTCGGCGGCGGCGGGCAAGCAAGCCGAGAACGCCCACTGCAAGCGCAGCCATACTTGTGGGTTCTGGCACGGTCGCGTTAATCCAATCCGCGTAGTAGTCCACGCGCACGGAACCCAGCACATCGCCGTAGCGCGCGTCTGGTTCCTCGTTGCCCCAGCTCGCTCCGAAGGCGTTGGCGTCCGCCAAAAATGAATGCACGCCCGCCAGGTACCACACGCCGTCTATCTGCACGAACACCGCGCCGCCGCTGTCGCCCGGTGCGCCCATACCCTCTAAATACAACGGCTCTGCGCCCGACCCGAAATCGCTCAGCGTGTTGGTATCGCTGCTGGGGCTGTCGAAATCGCTTAGGAACACATCATCGGGCAAGGAGTCAATCACTGAGCCATAGACATCGATGATGTTCTCCATCGCACGGCGGGTATCGTCGAAATCGGTGTAGCCATCCTGTCCGTTCCCGTTTCCGCCGAACCCAACAGAGTAGCCTGTCTGCGCCACCAAGCTGTTGGTGGCTTGGTAGAGGAGCGCAGGCGTGACTCCGCTCACCTGTTGTGTCAGGCGCACCAACGCGATATCGCCCCCGTTCGTGATGTCGCCGTTCCAGCGACTGTGAATGTAGAAGGCTTCCGCCTGATAGACGCTATCCCCTAATCGGAAGAAAAGGTCGCCAGGCGCACTGAGGAAGTCCACATCGACCACATGCGCGGCGGTCAAAACCCATCGTCCATCGGCAATCAGCGTGCCGCTGCCAAAGCCGTTGAAATTGCCGTTATTGTGAATACCGAACTGCCCGACAGAGGCGAACTGCGGTTGCGCGGCGAGATCGATATAAAGATTCGCGTCGCGGTCATGTCGCCAAACGATACTCCATGCGGAAGCGCACAGGGCGCAGGTAGCCATCGCCATCGCTGAGGCGCGGCGCAGTCGATAATACCAGCTGTTCATCATTTCATCCTCCTTCGTGCCCGCGCCCAAGCTGCGACGCTTGCAGCAGTAATACAGCAATTCGCGTGCCAATCGCTGCTTGTTATGTTATAGTTCTGTTAAAATTTGGGTTTGGAGACCTGGGGGGCAATTAAGCCGTTTATCCTGTAGCAGAGTATGTACGCCCTCGCAGTGACTTCAAATTGGCAGGGAAACTTGCCCCTGCAGGCGAAATAGCACTCGCGGAGGTCGCTTATGCTGTTGATAAA
>JARJMV020000055.1 GCA_029335935.2 bacterium | reverse complement strand
CACGGTGGCGTCGTCAGACTGTTGGAGCGCCATCTCGAACAGCGGAATGGCGTCCGAGTACTGCTCGGCGTCGAAAGAGGCGATTGCGCTGTCGTAGGCAGGGTGTTTGCCCAAGCCCATAAATCGCTGTAGCGATGCCATTGTTTGCTTACCTCCAGCGGAATTATCGGAACTGGGGCAGAGAATTTGGATAGGCGTGTTGCGTGCGACAGTTTGGCACAAAAGTTGCTACATGCATCGCTGAGTGTTTTTGAAAGGAAGTGAGTGAGCGTTGAGACTTGATGTCGTTGGGGAGTCAGCGACTTTTGAAAGGGGCAACAGCAGGGCGGAGGCAAACCCTCCGCCCTGTTTATTAGTTAACCTGTCGGGGATACCCCAAGAGCGGTCGGGCGAGATTGACAGGGAATCGGTTTGCGGTCTGCTCGTAGCGGGCGACCGCTTCCGCATAGCGTTTACGCTCGATAGCGATGCGGTTCTCGCTGCCAGCGATTTCGTCCATCAGGCGCACGATGAGCCAGTCGTTGCGTAGCGAGGGGTCACTCGCGAGTTGCGCCGCCAGTATTTGCACGGCGTCGGGATTGTTGCGTATTGCATCGATCAGGAGTTGGAGCCGCTCGCGCTGCTGAGCGTTCGCCTGCTGCGTCAACTGCTCCAGACGGGGGAGTAGGTTCGCTTGGCGTTGCTGCACATTCTGGAGTTGGGCGCGTCGGAGGTTCACTTCCGCCCACGCGGCGTTCAGGGCACGCTGACTGGCAAGTAGGTTGATTATTAGCAGCGCGGCGACGACGGCGAGCGCGATTACGAAGGTTTTACGCCGTTGGGCGCGGCGCACCTGCTCCTGTTCGATACGGCGCAGGGCTTCGCGCAGGTGCTGTGGGTCAACGCCGATCTCCGCGGCGCTGGTCTCCAGCGTCTGTGCGTCGATCTTCTCGTCGTGTGCTTGCTGCAGGCGCACCGCCTCGCGGATAACTTCCTGCGCTTGTTGGGGTGTGAGTTTCTTCTCCTGCATGAGGGTTCACCAGCTCCTTCCTGCGCCGCCGCCGCCTGAGCTGCCGCCGCCGAATCCGCCGCCCGACGACCAGCTGCCCGAACCGCCGCCGAACCCACCCCCGACTGACCGACCGTCGCCGTGTCGTGGGAAGCGTACTGGATACCCCCAGCCTGTATGAGCGGAGCTAAGGCGCGGGAGCTTGCGCTGACGCTCCCGACGATAGCCGCAGTGTGGGTTCTGGCAGGCGTAGGCGATAATTTCCAATCCGCTGCGCCGATAGGTTGGTTGACGCACTATGCGGGCGGTCTCGCGCACGGTGTAGCCGCCGCAGTGGGGACATTCCGAGTAGTTGTTAAACAGGGCGACTTTGGGGAGAATCTCCAGCGTTTCGCACGGCTCGCAACGCCACACGAGGTAGTTCACACTGCCCAGCTGCTCTTCCGTGCGTTGCAGTTCGTCGAGGTAGGCGTCGTCGGCTTGCTCATCCAGCAGGCGCATCGGCTGTTGACAGATGGGGCACTTGGGCGGTCGCTCGCGCAGCGCGAATACCAACAGCACGATTACGCCGCCGCCCAACACGAGCAGTGCAATCATCGGCGCGGGAGCGTGCGTGGGTTCGGCTGTGGGGGCGGGCGTTGGCTCATACACGCCGCCTGTCTGCGCCGCGCGGACACGCTCCGCCAACGCTTGCACCCCTGCGCGAATCCCGTCGGCGATGTTGCCCGCTCGGAAACGCGGTACCACCTCGCGGTCGAGGATTTCGCCTACGGCGGCGTCAGTCAGGATTGGCTCTAAACCGTAGCCGACCTCTATCTCGATACGACGCTCTTCGAGGGCGACCAGCATCAGTGCGCCGTTGTCGGCGTCGCGCTTGCCCACGCCCCAGCGGTTGAGCAGCTCAGTCGCATACTCTTTGGGCGTGGCGTCTACCGTGCGGCGTAGGATCACGACGGCAATCTCTGCGCCTGTATCGCGCTCTAAATCATCGATCTGGCGGTTTAGGCGGGCGCGTTGCGCAGCGTCGAGAACGCCTGCGGCGTCCACCACCCAGCTGCCATCGGTCTGGCGTGGGTGGGGAATGCGCTCCAACGGCTGCGCCCCCACAGGCTGCCATGTCGCGCACACAACCGCCCACAGAATGACCCCCAGCCGCGCCCTCATCTGCGGAAACAAGTATACCGCAAGTCCCCGCTCGTAGCGGTTAGAACGCCAGTTGAGGTCGGTGTCGGTGAGCGGCGCGACCAGTCGCTCATCGCGTGCTGCTCAGGATGGAGTAGCAGCAGGAAGAGCATACGGCGTGTTGAATCGGTACTTACTATGCGAAGGCGCGATTTGTTGTGGAGCGTGGCGTCGGTGTTGCTACTTGCGTTAGCAAACGCCGACCGACTCACACTGAATGACGGCACTGTTATCGAGAACTGCTACATTCGTGACGAAGGCGTGCGGCTCATTGTGTGGGAACGGCTGGAGGATGTCGGCACAGACCGCTGGAAAATCTACCCGCGTCGGCTCGTGAAAGAGTTCCAAATCGAGCGCGACGCCGCTTGGGACGCCCCGCCGAACCTGCCCGACCTGACCGTTACGCATATCGAACTGAACCCGAAACTGGCAGGGCTACACGGACGACTGGACTACGACGCCTACGGACGCCCGAAGATTGTCGGGGGCGTACTGCCCGATTTGGGCGAGCGCGCCTATATGGAGCCTGAAGCGGTTGTTCAAGGTTTGAAGTTCAACTACACGCCCGGCGAAACCATCACTCTGACCGCGCACATCAAAAATGTGGGGTTCAAAGACGCCGCGCCGTTTGAGTATGTGTGGCTCATCGATGACAAGGAGATTGCGCGTGGGCGCGTATCTAAACGCCTCAAGCCCCAAGAGCGCGTCCAAGTGCAGACCCGCTGGCAGTGGCAAGAGGGGTTCCACCACGCGACCTTCCGAATCGTGACCAATCAGCCTGAGATTGCTGCCATTAATAACCAAATCACCGACCCCTTGTGGGGGTTCGCGTTCTTCTACATCGTGCATCCTGAACGGGTGCGCGTGTGGAACACTTTCCGCAACGCCTACGGCACTTTCGCGTGGGAAGACTACTACCGCTGGCATCTGGACATCATGAACTTGCTCTTCGAGCAGAGCGTCTACCCATCGGCGCCTGACGGCATTAAGGCGCGCGTTCGCTTGGACCGCATCATCTACGCGGAGGATATCGACGCGGCAGTGCGCAACCGCTTCTCTGCCGACGGTATCGCCTACGATCAGGGCGGCTGGATATTCCAGAGCGACGAAGACCGCAACCGCAACTGGAAAGCGCCCGAACCGCAGTGGCGCAATAACACCGAATGGTCGCTGCCCCATGAGCTGGGACACCAACTGGGGCTGACCGACCTCTACGCGCTGGACTATCACGGACACGAGAACCACCGCATGCCCGACAACGGCGATATGCTGACCCACTACTATCGCGGCTACAAGACCATGATGCACTGGCACGGACCGCACCTGTGGTCGGAGGTCTGCGCAGGCTACTTGAACCAGACTTGGAACAAGCCGCGCGGACACTTCGGCGACTACTACTTCGCGCTGCCAGAAGAGAACTTTTTGCAGATTGTGGATGTGAACGGTCAGCCTGTCGCGGACGCTAAGGTGGAAATCTTCCAGCGTGGCGTGGTGGTCGATACAAGCGTGCCGCCGCAGCAACAGCAGGGCGTGGCTTTCTACGCCGTCGTCGAGGACGGCAACTTCGGACATCCCGTCTCCAGCGACCCTGTGATTGTGGGCGCGACCGATGCGTTTGGGCTGCTGCGCTTACCGAACCGCCCTGTGCAGGAGGTGCGCACGCTGAACGGCTATCATCGGCGTCCGAACCCGTTTGGGAATGTGAATGTGGTGGGGCAGCGTGGGCTGATGCTCGTGCGCGTCACCAAGCACGACCGCCCGTGCTACTACTGGCTGGAGATTACCGATTTCCTGATAGCCTACCTGCGCGGGCATCGTGAGCGGTTCACTATCACGCTGCGCACGCCCTACGGCTCGCCCGACTCGCCCCCAGCGCCGCGCCAGCTGAAGGTGGAGCGCCTCGACGAACACCAAGTGCGCCTGTCGTGGGAAGCGCCCGCTCTTGAACGCGACCAGCATTACGACGATATCATCGTCGCCTATCGCGTCTATCGGCGCGTCTCCAGCGATGGGTTGAACGACCGCCCGTGGTTCCCTGTCGCCACGGTGGAACCCGACACGCGCAGTATCATCATCGACCTGCGCCAGCACTACCACAAAGACCTCTACTGGTTCTCCAACGCGAACCGCTTCGCCGTGTCCACCGTCGGCACAGGCGGCAAGGAGAGCGAGCTGGTGGAACTGGCGCTGGAAGAGAAGAAGCCGTAAAACTCATATCGTTAGCCGCGCGGATTCAGTTGCCGTTTCAGCTCTTCCAGTTTCACCAACGCTTCGACGGGCGTGAGCGCGGTGACATCGAGTTCGCGCAGGGCTTCCAGCACGGGATGCTCGGCGGCTTCGAAGAGGGTAAGTTGGAGTTTCTTGGTGTGTATCGGGGGCGCGCCGGCGCTGGGAGGCGTCATCGCGCCTTGCACGCCGCGCTTTTCGAACTCGCGCAGGATTTGCTCCGCGCGCTGCACCACTTCTGGGGGCGCGCCCGCCATCCGCGCTACATGCACGCCGTAGCTGCGATCGGTGCCGCCCGGCAACACTTTGTGCAGCCAGATAATCCGATCGCCCTGCTCTTTCACCGCCACGCGGTAGTTCGCCACGCCCTCCAAGCGGTTCGCCAACTCGTTCAGGTAGTGGTAGTGGGTGGCGAACAGCGTCTTACAGCCCATCGCGTGCAGGTACTCGGCGACCGCCCACGCGATTGCCAAGCCGTCGTAGGTGCTGGTGCCGCGCCCAATCTCGTCTAATATCACCAAGCTGCGCGGCGTGGCGTTGTTGAGGATGTTGGCGGTCTCGGTCATCTCCACCATGAAGGTGGATTGCCCTGTCGCCAGCTCGTCGCGCGCCCCGACGCGCGTGAAGATTCGGTCCACCAGTCCAATCTCGGCGCGGTCGGCAGGCACGAAGCTCCCGATGTGCGCCATCAGCACAATCAGCGCGGTTTGCCGAATAAAGGTGCTCTTCCCGCTCATGTTCGGCCCTGTCAAGATGATGAGGCGTTGGCTGGGGTCGAGTCGGCAGTCGTTGGGCACGAACGGGTTCTCGCTGAAGCGCTCCACCACAGGGTGTCGCCCGCCGAGAATGTGAATGCGGTCTTCCAAGTCCACGACGGGGCGCACATAGCGGTAGCGTACAGCGTTCTCGGCGAAAGCGCACAACACATCCAGCTCGGCGATTGCTTTCGCCAACGACTGCAGCGTGGGGGTCTGACGCGCGACCTCCGCACGCACCTGCGCAAACAGCTCGAACTCCAGCGCGTTCATCCGCTCTTCCGCGCCGAGCAGGATCGCCTCCTGCTCTTTGAGTTCGGGCGTGATGAAGCGTTCGGCGTTTGCCAGTGTCTGTTTGCGGATGTAGTCGGGGGGGGCTTTGCTCAGGTGGGGTTTGGATACTTCTAAGTAGTAGCCGAACACGGCGTTGTAGCCCACTTTGAGGCTGGGGATGCCCGTGCGTTGGCGCTCCTTCGCTTCCAGTTGGGCGATCCAGCTTTTGCCTTCGGTGCGTACTTGGCGCAGGCGGTCGAGTTCGGGGTCGTAGCCGTCGCGGAGGATGCCGCCCGATTTGAGGTCGGCGGGCGGCTCGTCCACGAGGGCGCGCTCCAGCAGGGTGCAGAGTTCCTGCAGGGGCGCGAGGCGCGGCGCCAGCCCCGCTAAGAGGCTGGGCGCGTCGGGCAGCTCGCGGAGCAGCGCGTTCACCTCGCGATACAGGTCGGGAATACGCTGCAGCGTGGCGCGCAGGGCGACCAAATCGCGGGCGTTCGCCGTGCCTGTGCTGGCACGCGCGCTCAGTCGCTCCAAGTCGGCAAGGGGGCGAAGCATTTGGCGTATCGTGTCGCGATGCAGGCTGTGCTGGGCAAGCACCTCGACGGCGTCCAGCCGCTCGTTAATCGCCTCTGGGTTCAGTAGCGGCTCATCCAGCCAGCGTTTCAGGAGGCGCGCGCCCATCGGCGTGCAGGTGCTGTCCAGCGTCGCCAGCAGGGTGTAGCGGCGCGAGTGGTCCACCAAGTTCTGTGTGAGTTCCAGGTGGCGGCGCGCGGTCGCGTCCAAATACATGAACCGCTCCACCGAGTAGGTTGCCAGCGTGCGGATGTGTTGCAGCGTCTCCAGCTGGCTCTGTTGCAGGTAGCGCAGGGCGAGCGCGGCGGCGTCCAGCCCGCGCGTGTAGTCCTCGCAGCCGAACCCGCGCAGCGACTCCACGCCGAAGTGCTGCAGCAGGATCTGCCTCGAATCGCGCCCAATCCACTCCTGCATCGGCACGGGGGTAATCGCAGCGTTGAGTTGCTCGCGCAGGGTCTGGATTAACTCCTCTTGGGTTTCAGGCACTAACACTTCGGCAGGTTGCAGGCGAAACAGCTCATCGAGCAGCTTCTCTTGGCGGCGTTCGCCTGCGATTTCGGTGGTCAGGAACTCGCCTGTAGACACATCCACCACGCCCAGCCCATGCACGGGGTCGCCCAGCACCGCCGCCACGAGGTAGTTGTTCGCCTGCGCGTCGAGCATCGAGTCTTCCAGCACGGTGCCGGGGGTCAGAATGCGCGTGACGCGGCGTTTGACCAAGCCCTTGGCGAGTTTAGGGTCCTCTATTTGGTCGCAGATGGCGACGCGGTAGCCTTTTTGCACGAGTTTGGCGATGTAGCGTTCGTAGGCGTGGATGGGCACGCCCGCCATCGGGATGCGTCCGTTGCTGCCGTCCTCGCGCCCGGTCAGCACGATTTCCAGCTCGCGCGCGGCGATTTCGGCATCTTCTCCGTAGAACTCGTAGAAATCGCCCACCTGCATCGCCAGCAGCACATCGGGGTTCTCGGCTTTGAGCCGAAAATACTGCTGGAGCATAGGCGTTTGCGGTTGGAATTTGCTGGGTTGCATCGAGAGGGGATTATACCTCTCTACCTGCAGGTATAATCTGTCTGATGGAATCGTTGCCCCGAACGATTGTGTCGGGTACGAACGCCCTTCTGTTGGACGGCAAGGCGGTTGCTCAGCGTATTCGCGTGAGTTTGCGTGCGCGGGTGGAGGTGTTGGCGGCGCGTGGCGTGACGCCCTGTCTCGCCGTGATGTTGGTGGGCGATGACCCTGCCTCGCATACCTATGTGCGCACGAAAGCGAACGCCTGCGAGTCGGTGGGTATCCGCTCGCTTGTGCAGCGCTACCCTGCCAGCGTCTCGCAATCGGTGTTGGAAGCGCAGCTCGAGGCGTGGAATGCCGACCCGACGGTGCATGGGGTGCTCATCCAGCATCCTGTGCCGCCGCCGCTGGACGAGGGCGCGCTGATGCGCCGGCTGTCGCCGCGCAAGGATGTAGATGGTATCACCCCCACCTCGCTGGGCGCGCTGCTCACGGGCGATCCTGCCTTCGGCGCGTGTACCCCGCTGGGCATCCTCACGCTGCTGGACGCTTACGAAATCCCCATCGAGGGCAAGCACGCCGTCGTGGTCGGGCGCAGCGTGATACTGGGCAAGCCGATGGCGCTGATGCTGCTCAATCGACACGCCACCGTGACGATATGCCATTCGCGCACGCGCGAGTTGGCGTCGCTCACCCGCCAAGCCGATATCCTCGTGGCGGCGGTGGGCAAGCCAGAGTTCATCACGGGCGCGATGATCAAGCCCGGCGCCGTGGTGATCGACGCTGGCTACAATCGCGTAGCAGGTCGCACGGGCGATGTGGGCGATGTGGATTTCCACGCAGCGGCGCAGGTCGCCGCCGCGATTACCCCCGTGCCCGGCGGCGTCGGACCGATGACTGTGGCGATGCTGCTGCAGAACACGGTGCTGGCTGCCGAGCAGCAGGCGTGAGCATGCAGCCTCAAGAGTACCAGCGCATGTACCAGCGCGAGGGCGACTACTGGTGGTTCGTGGCGCGCCGACGGCTCGCCCTCTCGCTCGCGCAAACGTATGTGAACCCTCTGAACGGCCGGATACTGGACGCTGGTTGCGGCACGGGCGCGCTCCTTGCAGAGCTCCAAGCGATTGGCTGTGCGGTAGGGGTGGATGTGGAGCGTGAGGCGTTGCGTCTGACCCTGCAGCGTGGAACGCTCAATGTGGCGCAGGCGCGGCTTGAGGCGTTGCCCTTCACCGACGCCGCCTTTCAGGTCGCCTTCGCGCTCGATGTGCTGGAGCACCTACCCGACGACCGCCCTGCCCTGCGCGAACTCTATCGGGTGTTGGGGTCAGGCGGCGTGCTGGTAGTTGCCGTGCCCGCCTATCGCTGGCTCTGGAGCAAGCACGATGTCGCGCTGGCGCACTATCGTCGCTATACGGCGCGCGAGTTGCAAGCGCGGCTTACGGAAGCAGGGTTCCAAGTGCGCAAGCTCTCGTATGCGCTGTGCTTGCTATTGCCCCTGATTGCGCTGACGCGCTGGCTCGATCGGCTGCGTCCGGGCAAGCCGGCGGCGACCGTCGTGCCCGTGCCGCGCTGGTTGAACCGTGCGCTGATACGCCTACTCGACGCCGAGACGCGCCTGCTAATGCGCACAAACTTGCCGTTCGGGGTGAGCCTGACGGCTGTGGCGCAGAAACCCTGACGGGGCAGGAGAAACCGCGCGTGTGCCGTAATCCAACGCCGATGCCTGAACCCGACTTGAAATCGGTTCTCCATGCGTTGCTGTTCGTGGCAGACGCGCCACTGAGCGTTGCGACCCTCTGCGAGGTGACGGGCGCCCCTGCCGAGGCGGTGGAAGCCGCACTGCAGACGCTTCAAGCCGAGCTGGATGCGCAAGGCGCTATCCAGCTGCTGAGGCTTGCTGGCGGCTACCAGCTCGCGACCAAACCCGACTATGCTTTCTATATCGCCCGCTTGCTCAACCCGCCCCAGAAACGGCTCTCGAAAGCCGCGCTGGAGACGCTCGCAATTATTGCCTACGAACAGCCTCTCACCCAAGCGCAAATAGACGCCCTGCGCGGCGTAGATAGCAGCCACACCGTGCGCCAACTCCTCGCGCGCGGACTTGTCCAAGAGCTTGGACACAAAGACGCGCCCGGCAAACCCGTCCTGTACGGCGTCACGCCCCAATTCCTGCACTACTTCGGGCTGAACAGCCTAGAGGAACTGCCCGAAAAACCACTCGAAGAACCTGCTGAACCCCCTACGCCCTAAAGTTCGCTTGCGACATGCCGATAATTTAGCCACGCAACATATCGCGAAAATGTTATACTCGGAGGTCTGCAAATGACGCTTAACACTAATGTTGGCGCAATCCTGCGCATTACGGATCAGGGTCTATCACTGCGTAAACAATTCCTGCAGCTCACGCCTGAGAGCGTGGATGCCCTCTGCCAAGTGGCAGACTACATTGAATCGATTGCGCCCGATTTGGTGCGCGAGTTCTACGACTTCCAGTTCAGCTTCTCTGAAACGGCTCAGTTCTTCACAAGCTATGCGCAACGACGCGGGGTACCGCTATCGACGCTACGCACACGCTTAGAGCAGGCGCAGCGGGACTATCTATTGGAAATCTTCCGCGAGGCGAAGCGCGGCGGTGGGTTCGGCACAGATTTCTTCGAGAAGCGGCTCCGCATCGGCTATGTTCACAACGAGATCGACCTGCCGATGAAATGGTACATCGGCTCCTACGCACAGATGGTAGCGCTATTGCGCAGATACCTGCTCGAAAACGAGTCGCTTAGCTCAGACCTCGCAACACTCGCGTTCCAAGCGATTATGTCCGTGTTTTTATACGACATTCAGGCCGTCAACGATTCGTTTGTCGTGATGCTGCTGCGCGACTTATGTGTTGACACTGACCGCATCCGAGTTACCTCCGCCTCCAAAGACCTGACCGACCATTTTGGCGACATTCGGAGCATCTTCGGCGCAGCTATCCAAGAGACGGTGCATGCCAGTCAACAGTTAGATCGTGCGGCGTCGGATTTGAACGAGACCTGCCGTCAGGCGCGTGTGGCGGTAAATCAGGTGGCTTCGGCGATCGAGCAGGTGGCGCGAGTGGCGGCGCATCAAGCCCAAGAGATGACCCACACCACCGAAGCGGTGGTTCAACTTACAGACGGCGTTCAAGAGATTGCGCAGGGTGCAAAACAGCAGTCGGAAGCTGTGCGCTCTGCCATCCAGATCATCGAGCAAGTCGGCAACGATATTCGCGCCACCTCCGCCCATGTAGTGGAGATGGGGCGCCAATCGAGCCAGATCCACGAAATGATAGAGGTTATCAACCAGATTGCGTTCCAGACGCACCTGTTGGCGTTGAACGCCGCGATTGAGGCGGCGCGCGCAGGTGAGGCAGGGCGCGGCTTCGCCGTGGTGGCCAAAGAGGTGCAGCAACTTGCCGACCGATCCGCCCAATCCGCCAAAGATGTGGGACGCCTCGTCGGTCAGATCCAGAGCGTGGTGGGCGTCGCCGTGCAATCGATGCAGACCTCTGTGGAACGGTTCGAGCGCGAGCTTACGCACGCGGTGCAGCGCGTGATGCAGATTGTGACGCAGTATCAGACTGTGGTGCAGTCGATGAGCCAGAACGCCGCTTCGGTGCGCAACGCGATCGAGGAGGTTGCCAGCGCGAGCGAGCAGACCAGCGCGGCGGCGCAACAGGTCAGCGCTTCCACTCAGGAGATGGCGGCGCAAATCGAGCAAGTGGGACAGTGGGCGACGATGCTCAACGAGACCGCTCGCGCCCTGAACGAGACGCTACGCCACTTCCGCACCGAGCAGGCAAGCGCGACTGCCCCATCTGGGCGCGCCGCATAAGCAGTTCCGACAGGCTTGCGCTCTCCACCCAATCGCGTTAGGGCGCAAGCCGCTCGCGCTTCCAGCGTCCATCGGGCTGAAGCGTGTAGAGCAATCGGTCGTGCAGGCGGTTGCGCCGACCCTGCCAAAACTCGAACCGCTCAGGAACCACGCGATAGCCCGTCCAGTAGGGCGGTCGCGCCACATCGCGCCCCTCAAACTCGCGTTCCACCTCGGCGGCGCGCGCCTCCAGCCACGCGCGGTCGGGTATTGGCGCGCTCTGCGGCGAGACCCACGCCGCTAACTGAGGCCCGCGTGGGCGCGTCGCGAAGTAGGCGTCCGCTTCCGAACCTCTGACCTGCTCCACACGCCCCCAAACGCGCACCTGACGCTCCAGCGCGCCCCACCAAAACACCAAGCTCGCATAGGGACGATGCGCCAACTGCTGCCCTTTCGCGCTATGTCCGTTCGTATAGAACACCAG
>JARJMV020000028.1 GCA_029335935.2 bacterium | reverse complement strand
CCTGCATGCGCGCGGCGAAGTCGAAGATGTCTTCGAACGCGCCGTTGGCGTCGCGCTCGTGGAGTATCGCTTCCACCGCCGCCTCGCCGACGCCTTTAATTGCGCCCAAGCCGAAGCGGATTGCGTGGTCGTAGCGCGTCTGCGTCGGGGCGGCGCGCCGCCGCCCACGCGCAGGGGAAGCCGCCCCGTCGGTAGGCTCCACCGTGAAGCCCGCGTGGCTCTTATTAATGTCGGGCGGCAGCACGCGGATGCCCATCGTCTGGCACTCGTCGATGAAGTTGGCAATCTTCTCGGTCTTATCCTTGAACACTGCCATCAGCGCCGCCATATACTCGACGGGGTAGTTCGCTTTCAGGTAGGCGGTCTGATAGGCGACATGGGCGTAGCAGACGGCGTGCGCTTTGTTGAAGGCGTAGCCTGCGAACGGTTCAATCAGGTCGAACAGGCGGTTGGCTTCCTCGTCGTCGATGCCTTGAGCGCGTGCGCCTTCAACGAACTCGGCGCGCATGCGTTTCATCTCTTCGGGTTTCTTTTTGCCCATCGCGCGGCGCAGGATATCCGCCTTGCCCAGCGAGAAGCCTGCCAACGCCTGCACCGCCTTCAGCACCTGGTCTTGGTACACAATCACGCCGTAGGTCTCCTGCAGGATTGGCTCCAGCCACGGGTGGGGGTAGGTGATAGGCTCGCGTCCGTGTTTGCGGTTGATGTAGGTGGGGATGTGGTCCATCGGTCCGGGGCGGTAGAGGGCGACCATTGCGGCGAGCTCGCGCACATTTTGGGGGCGCAACTCGCGAATGTAGCGTCGCATGCCCGCGCTCTCCAGCTGGAACACGCCTGTCGTGTCGCCGCGCCCCAGCATTTCGTAGGTTTTGGCGTCATCCAGCGGCAGGTTGCGCACATCGATATCGATTCCGTGCGTGCGTTTGATATTCCCCACGGTCTGCGCCAGCGCGGAGAGGTTCGACAGCCCTAAGAAGTCCATCTTGAGCAGCCCGATCTGCTCCAGCGCGCCCATATGATACTGCGTGAGCAGCTCGCCGTCGTTGGAGCGCATCAGCGGCACATGTTCCGTAAGCGGCTCTTTGGAGATGACCACGCCCGCCGCGTGCATGCTCGCGTTGCGCGTGATGCCCTCCAGTTTCCGCGCCATATCGATTAGTTGTCGCGCGTCGGGGTTGCGTTCGTACTCCTGCTTCACTTCGGGGATTGCGAGGGCTTTCTCGAGGGTCATGCCCGGCTGCGTCGGGATGGCTTTGGCGAGGCGGTCTACCAGAGCGTGTGGCAGTTGCATCACCCGCGCCACATCGCGCAGCGCGGCTTTGGCTGCCAGCGTGCCGAAAGTGATAATCTGCGCCACATGGTCGTGCCCGTACTTCTCGCGCACATAGCGGATTACTAAGTGGCGGCGCGCGTCCTCGAAGTCCATATCGATATCGGGCATCTGGATACGCTCTGGGTTCAAAAACCGCTCGAAGGTCAGGTCGTACTCGATGGGGTCGATATCGGTGATGCCGATGCAGTATGAGACGAAGCTGCCAGCGGCAGAGCCACGCACGCCGAAGTAGATGCCCTCGCGCCGTGCGAACTGCGCAAAGTCGCGCACTATCAGGAAGTAGGGCGCAAAGCCTGTGGTCTCAATCACGGCAAGCTCGTACTCCAAGCGTTGCGTGTGGGTCTCGGTGTAGTTCGGCACAAGGCGCGGCAGGGCGTCGTAGCACAGGTCGCGCAGATGGCGCATCGCGGTCTTGCCTTCGGGCAAATCTGGCGTGGGGAGCTGCACCCGTCCGAACTCCAACTTCAGGCGGCACCGCTCGGCGACCTCCAGCGTGTTGTGCAACGCGCTGGGGTGGTCGGGGAACAGCTGCGCCATCTCTTGGGCGGACTTCACATAGAACTCTTGGGTGGCGAACTTGAGGCGGTCGGGCTTGTCGAGCGTCGCGCCTGTCTGCACGCACAGCAGCACATCGTGCATCGAGGCGTCCTCACGGCAGAGGTAGTGCGCGTCGTTGGTCGCCAGCAGTGGCAGGCGATACTCTTGCGCCAATCGCAGCAGCCCCTCGTTTACCGTACGCTGTTCGGGCAGCCCATGGTCTTGCAACTCGATGTAGAAGTTCTCGCGCCCAAAGATGTCCAGATACTCTTCCAGCAGGCGTTTGGCGCGCTCGTAGCTGCCCTTGAGCAGCGCGTCGGGGATTTCGCCTGCCAAACAAGACGAGGTGGCAATCAGCCCCTGCGCATGCGCACGCAAGATCTCCTTATCCACGCGCGGCTTGTAGAAGAAGACCTCTAAGTGGGCTATCGTACTGAGTCGAATCAGGTTCTTGTAGCCGATTTCATCCTTTGCCAACAGCAGTAGGTGATAGCTGTTTTGGTCTTGCTTGGTCTTGTCCTGCATACGGCGCGGCGCGAGGTAGACCTCACAGCCGATGATGGGCTTGACGCCTGCGCTCTGACAAGCGTTGTAAAAGTCGATAGCGCCGAAAAGCACGCCGTGATCGGAAATCGCGACGGCAGGCATCTCAAAATCCGCCACGCGCCTGACCAAATCTTTGATTCGTGTCGCCCCGTCCAGCAAGCTAAACTCGGTATGCAAATGTAGGTGAACAAAGCCTGCTTCCATGCCAAACCTCCCAAGATGTTGGGGGTAAAGTTCGGCAGTGGGTTGCCGAGTCCTGCCGTTTCGGGGCGGATTTTCGGGGGTCTATATCGCCATCATGCTCGCCACTTCCAGCTTGTGCAGGTCGATGGTCTTCGTGGTGGTGTGGATATACTCGATGGGCACGGCGACGAGCCGTCCGCCTTCGACGCCGACCATTTCGTTGGTGTGTCCGTCTAGGAGGCGTTGGATGGCGAACACGCCGAGTTGGGTGGCAAGCACGCGGTCGAAGGCGGTGGGCGCGCCGCCGCGTTGCATATGCCCCAGCACCAGCGCGCGCAGGTGGTAGGGGGTGTGCGCCTGCAGGAACTGCTTCACATCCTCGGCGCGCGCGGCGCCTTCCGCCACCACGATAATGCTGGAGGTCTTGCCCCGCTCATAACTCTCACGCAGTCGCTCCAGTAGGTCTACAAGGTCGTAGGGCACGTCGGGGATGAGTATCGCCTCCGCGCCGCCCGCCAGCCCGACCTCCAGCGCGATAAACCCTTTGTGCCTGCCCATCACCTCGATGACGAACACGCGGTCGTGCGAATAGGCGGTGTCGCGCACTTTGTCGATGGCTTCGAGGGCGGTGTTCACGGCGGTATCGAAGCCGATGGAGTAGTCGGTGCCGGGGATGTCGTTGTCGATGGTGCCGGGTAGCCCCATGATTTTCACGGGGCAGATACGGCTGAGCTCCACGCCGCCGCGCATCGAGCCGTCGCCGCCTATCACCGCCAGCGCGTCGATAGCGTATCTATCCAAGATGGTCGCCGCTTGCTGCAGTCCTTCGGGGGTTTTGAACGCTTCGCTTCGGGCGGAGCGCAGGATGGTGCCCCCACGATTGATAATCCCGCCCACGGAGAGCGTGGTCATTGGTTCGAGTTCCTCGTTGAGCAAGCCTGCGTAGCCGCGCTGGATACCGTAGACTTCCAGCCCGTGATAGATGGCGCTGCGCACGATTGCGCGGATCGCCGCGTTCATGCCGGGCGAGTCGCCGCCGCTGGTGAGTACGCCTATCCGTTTGATGCTCATAGTCGCCCCCCGAAGTTCGGCGCGCGTTTCTCCAGGAAAGCGCGGATACCCTCCTGCCCCTCGTCGCTGACGCGCAGCTCGGCGATACGGGCAATCGTGAGCGAGCGCAGCTCATCAGGGGGCAGTGTCAGCGCGGCGTGCAGGAGCATCTTCGCCGCCGCCATCGCGTTCGAGCCGTTCTGCAGTAGGTTCTGCACGATTGCCTCGACGGTCGCGTCCAGCTGCTCTGGGGGAACGACGCGCTGTACCAAGCCGATCCGCTGGGCGGTCTCGGCGTCGAACCGCTCGCCTGTCAGGAACAGCGCGCGGGCGTGTCCGTAGCCGATTTTGCGCAGCACATAGGGCGTAATCACGGCGGGGATTAGCCCCAGCTTCACCTCGCTGAAGGCGAACTGGGCGTTGGGCGTCGCCACGGCGATGTCGCAGACCGCCGTCAGCCCTGCGCCGCCGCCCATCGCCGCGCCATGCACCCGACCCACCACCGGCTTGGGGCAGTGGTCGATCGTCTCGAACATCCGTGCAAGCGCGCGGGCGTCTGCTAAGTTCTCGGCGAAGGTGTAGTTCACCATCTTGCCCATCCACTGCAGGTCTGCCCCTGCGCAGAACGACTTACCCGCGCCCTGCAGCACCACCACGCGCGTCGCCTCGTCCTCACGCAGCGATTCGAACGCCTCCGTGAGTTGCGCAATCAGCGTCTCGTCGAAGGCGTTATGCACCTCTGGGCGGTTCAGCGTGAGGCGCGTTATCGGCGGCGTGCGCTCTATCACCAGTCCTGTCGCCATCCTTCCACCTCGCTCGGTTGCCAGCCGTATTTGCCCACCAGCGGCACGAATCGGCACTCACCGAAGGTCTTCGCGCGCACGCGCGACCCATGCTTGGTCAGGCGCGTGAGCAGTTGGTACTCGCGTGGTCCCAACGGCAACAAGAGTTTACCCCCATCAGGGCGGAGCTGTTGAAGCAGAGGCTGCGGCGGCTTGGGCGGCGCGCCTGCCGTCACCAAGATGCAGTCATACGGCGCGTAGGGGGGGAACCCACAAGTGCCGTCGCCTACCACAAAGGTAATCGGCGGCAGCTCCAGCAAGGACAGGTTGCGCAGGGCGCGCAGCGTCAGTTCGGGGAACCGCTCGATGGTGGTGAGCTGGGCGCAGAGCCGACGCAAAATTGCCGTTTGGTAGCCCGACCCCGTGCCGATTTCCAACACATGTTCGCGCCCTGTCAGCTCCAGCAGCTGCGTCATCTGGGCTACCAGCGACGGCTGCGAGATGGTCTGCCCTGCGCCGATGGGCAGCGCGTGGTCGTCGTAGGCGTAGATACGATGGCTTTCAGGCACGAACAGGTGGCGCGGCGTGCGACGCATGGCATCCAGCACGCGCTCATCGTTAACGCCTTTGGCGCGAATCTGCTCCAGCATCGCCTCCAACTGCGCCTCGTAGCCGACGCCGTTCGCAGGCATACTGCACTATTCGCGCTCACAGGCGCGATTCCTGTCGTCGTGCGCGTAGCGTCGGCGTCCCCCCAACGAGCCTTGCTTGGACAGGAATGTCCTAGCCACATCGCGTAGCGGCGGCGTCCTCGCCGACGCTCCACACACGCCGGACCTTCATACACTAATTACAAACCAACTGCTTAATGTATAATGCCCCACACCCGGCGGTGCACTATGCGATTCATTAACACACTAGGAGCAGCGGGGCTCATGCTTACTGGAAAATTACCTAAGCAGGAGCCGCGGGGT
>JARJMV020000021.1 GCA_029335935.2 bacterium | reverse complement strand
GCGAGAGGCACATCCAGCAACTGCTCGCGGTCGGCGCGGAGCGCGTGGCGCTGGGCACTGTTGCGGTGCAGCAGCCTGACTTTGCGGAGCGGATGTTTCGCGCTTACGGCGCGCGCGTCGCGCTCGCGCTGGATGTCAAGTCGGGCGCGGCGGCGACGCACGGCTGGCAGAGCGTGTCGGAGACGCCCTATCTGGAGTTCGCGCAGCAGATGGCGCAACGCGGCGCACCCCGAATCATCTTCACGCAGATTGAACGCGACGGCACTCTGCAAGGCGTGGCGTTCGAGCCGCTGATGGCACTGCTGCGAGCGGTCTCCGTGCCTGTGATTGCGTCGGGTGGCGTGCGCGACGAGAGCGACCTCAAGACCCTACACGCGCTGGCGCAGTCCACCGCCCTGGAAGGGGTGATTGTCGGCAAAGCGCTCTATGAGGGCGTACTCAGCGAAACGCTTTGGCAAACCCCTTGACAAAACTGCATGACCTGTGGTATAATATTGACCGACAGTCAACTATGACTGTCGGTTGGAAATAACTGTTCAAATCTGTGTTCGGGAACGGACTATGAAAACCGCATCGCGCCCTTACGCGAATCGACGCGAGCGTCGCCGGGAGGAGACCCGCCAACGGCTCATCGAGGCGGCGCTCGCGTTGATGCAGCAAAAACCCTTCGAACAAGTCACTGTCGAGGAAATCACAACGCTTGCGGATGTTGCGAAGGGAACCTTCTTCACCTACTTCCCCACGAAAGAACATCTGCTGCACGCCTACATGCGCGAGATGGCGAACGAGGTCTATGAGTTTCTGGAGACGCTCCAACCTGAAGACGCCCCCAGCCAGTGGGAAATCATGCGCCAAGTGATGTTATTCATCGCCCAGCGAGACTCGCGCTCGCTGCAAATCTCGCGTACGATGATGATTGCCTGCTGCCACAGCTCCGTCGTGCGCGAGCAGATGCTTGCGATTGTAAACGAGGCGACAGAGCGGGCGCGGATAGGCTTCGAGATTGGTCAACAATCGGGCGAGTTCCGAACCGATGTCTCGGCGGAGGAGTTGGCGCACCAAGCGATACGGCTCTATCGGGTCTGCCAAATGGAATGGATGATGGAACGCGAGGGCGAACCCCTCGAACAGATTGTAGACCGTGTGTTGGAGTTTTACAAACCCGCCTTTTTAGCCCCCCGTAGCACGGACATTCCTGTCCGTGCGCAAGAAGCGTCTATGCTTGGACTGGAAAGTGCAAGCCACAGTAGCACGGACATTCCTGTCCGTGCGGAAGAAGCGTCTATGCTTGGACTGGAAAGTCCAAGCTACGAGAGTGCCATGGAGGGTGAACGATGAAACGAAAACTATTCCTGCTTATTGCCTTAGGCTGCTGCCTGCTCCATCAGGGGGATGCGCAGCCGAGCGACGCGCTGACGCTGGATGAAGCCATTCAGCTTGCCGTGCGCAATAATCGCGCCGTGCAGATTAGCGAGCGCAGCATCGAGAAGTCGCGCAACGCCGTGCGCGAGGCGCGCGGCAACGCCCTCCCCCAAATTCAAGGCAACGCCACCTACACGCGGTTCGACCAAGTGGCGACCGCGCGGTTCGGACCGCAGCCCATCCGACTGGGCAACATCGAGAACCGCACCGCGCGAATCACCCTGACACAAGTCATCGATATCAGCGGCGTCGTGCGCACGGCGGTGCGCGCCGCGTCGGTGTTCGTCTCCATCAGCGAGTTGGAGTATGAACGCACGCGCAACGACACGATTCTGCAGGTGGTGCAAGCCTATCAGGGCGTGTCGCGCGCCGACGAGTTCGTGCGTGTGGCGGAGGAAGCCCTCAAGAACGCCCAAGAGCGACTGCGCATCATTCGCGTCCAAGTAGACGCTGGCGTCGCGGCGCAGTTCGACCTGCTCCGCGCCGAGACCGCCGTCGCGCAAGCCGAGCAAGCGTTGCTCAACGCCCGCAACCAGCGTGAACTCGCCGCCGCCGCGCTCAACAACCTGCTCGGACGCGACCTGAACACCCCTGTGCAGGTCGTCAAACCGACCGAACTGCCCACCCTGCAAGAAGTCGCGCTGGAAACGCTGACCCAGCAAGCCTACACAAACCGCCCAGAGATTTTGGCGGCGGAGCGCGGCGTGGAACTCGCCCGCGTGAACATCCGAAACGCCCAGCGCGGCGCACTGCCCAACCTGCTGCTCACAGGGCAAGCCGACTTCAACCTGAACACCTCGCCCTTCAACCCGCGCCGCGAGACCTACACCGGCGTCGTGGTGCTGTCTGTGCCCATCTGGGACAGCGGAATCACCCGGGCGCGCGAGGCGCAAGCCCGCGACGACCTCGAAATCGCCCAGTTGCGCCTGCAACAGGTAAAAGAGGGCGTCGCGCTGGAGGTCAGACAGGCGTACCTGAACCTGCAAGACGCTCAGAAACGGCTCGCCGTCGCGCAGAAAGGGCTGGAGCAGGCGACCGAAGCGTTGCGCCTCGCCCGCGTGCGCTTTGAGGCGGGCGTCTCGCCCCAGCTCGAAATCAGCGACGCCGAACTCGCCTTCACACAAGCCCAAACCAACCTCGTCAACGCGCAGTTTGACTACTTGGACGCCTACGCCGCGCTCCAACGCGCGATAGGCATGATTGGCAGGCGCTATGCCCAACGATAGAGGAGGCAAATAACATATGAAAACATGGTATGTAATCGGAATTGGGTTCGCGATTGCTGTATCGCTGGCTGCCTGTGGGCGGGGACGCGGCGGCGCACCTGCATCCCAAGCCCAAGCCAGCGAAGCCGCCGCTGTATCCGTTGCAGTGGAGCAAATCAGGCTGGGTAGCCTTACCGAGAGCGCGTCCGTCACGGGCGAGCTACAATCTTACAACGACACAACCGTCGCGGCGAAGCTTGGCGGACGCATCGTGGAGGTGCGCGTGCGCGAGGGCGACCGTGTGCGCAGAGGCGATGTGATCGCCGTTCAAGACCCGACCGACCTGCAGCTCCAGCTGCGCCAAGCCGAGTCTGCCGTACGCGCCGCCGAGTCGAACCTGCGTCAAGCCGAGATAGCGGCGCGCACCCAGCCAGCGCAGACCGAAGCGCAGATACAGGCGGCGAAAGCCGCGCTGGAAGCCGCGCGCGCCCGCCTGCGCGCCCTGCAGGCAGGCGCACGCCCACAGGAGCGCCAACAAGCCGAGCAAGCCGTCGCCGCCGCACGCGCGAACTTCGAACTCGCTAAAGCCAACTTCGAGCGCGCCCAGCAACTCCACCAGCAAGGCGCCATCCCGAAACAGCAGTTAGACTCCGCCAAAACCGCTTACGAGGCGGCACAGGCGCAGCTGCGTCAGGCGGAACAGACGCTCAGCCTCGTGCGTGAGGGGCCCCGCCGCGACGACAGCGAGGCCGCTGAGCAAGCCGTGCGCCAAGCCGAGGAGGCCTACCGCCAAGCGACGCTGGGCAAAGCGCAGGACGAGCTGGCCCAGCAGCGCGTGGACGCTGCCCGCGCCGCCCTGCAGCAAGCCCGCGCGCAGGTCAACCTGCTCAAACAACAGCTCGCCGATACCGCAATCCGCGCGCCGTTCGACGGCATCGTTGCCGACCGCTTCGTGGAGGTCGGCTCGATGACCGCGCCTGGAACTCCTGTCGCGCGGCTCGTGACGGTGGATCGCCTCTACTTCGAAGCCACGCTGCCCGAAGTGCTGTTGCGGGATGTGAAAGTCGGACAGCAGGTGGAGACGCGCGTCGACGCCTTCCCCGACCGCGTGTTCGTCGGGCGGGTGGATGCCATCTATCCCGCCGTCGCCGACCAAGCGCGCAACCTGCGCATTCGCGTCAGCCTCGCTAACCCCGCCGACCTCCCCCTCAAAGCAGGGCTGTTCGCACGCGGCGAAATCCGACTGCGCGAATACCAAAATGTGCCCCTCACCCCGAAACTCGCCCTCATCGAGAAAGGCGGCGCCACGCGCGTGTTCGTTATCGAAAGTGATGTCGCCAAACAGCGTGAACTCAAGGTCGTCGCCACGAACGCAGAAGTCATCTACGCAACGGGCGTTCAACCCGGCGAGACCGTCGTAGTGCGCGGGCAAGACCTGCTGAGCGATGGGCAACCCGTGCGAATCATCGAGCGATAGGAGGCGATACTATGTGGATGACCCGATTAGCACTGAACCGCCCAGTCACGATGATGGTGTTCTTCGTCGCCATCGTCGTGCTGGGCTACTATTCACTCAGCCGAATCCCCGTCGAACTGCAACCTAAGGTGGACTTCCCTGTGATTACCGTCGTTACGGCGTTCCCAGGCGCGTCGCCCGACGAGGTGGAAACGCTCATCAGCAAACCGATTGAGGACGCCGTCGCAGGTGTGGAAGGATTGCGACAGATTACCTCCACCTCGCAGTTTAGCATCTCGCAGGTCACGCTGGAATTCTACATCGGCACCGATATTAGCCAAGCGTATATCGATGTGCAGGCGAAAATTAACGCTGCACTGGCGCAGTTGCCCGAAGGCGCAGAGCGACCTGTGGTGGCGAAGCTGGACACGCAGTCGGAGCCGGTTCTGTATCTTTCGCTCACAGGCGATCGACCCGCGTACGAGTTGCGCGACCTCGCCGACAACATTATCAAAGACCGTTTCGGCAGCGTGCCCGGCGTGGCGTCGGTTTCGGTGGCGGGCGGGCAAAAGCGCGAGATCCAGGTCGCCGTCGACAAGCGACGCCTAAACGCCTATGGGCTGTCTATCAACGCCATCGTGCGGGCGTTGCAGGGGGCGAACCTGAATGTGCCTGCAGGACGTATCACGGAAGGCGAGCGCGACTACAGCGTGCGCCTGCTCGGCGAGTTCCGCTCTGTGGATGAGCTACGCAACCTTGAACTCTATCTGCAAAACCCGCGCAATCCGATGATGCGTGGTAGCGTCATCCGCCTCAAAGATGTCGCCGAAGTGCGCGACGGACTACAAGAGCGCACAGTGATTACCCGCGTGAACGGCAAAGAAGATGTGACCATCGTCGTCCAAAAATCCAGCGACGGCAACGCGGTGGAAATTTCCGAGGGCGTGCGCACCCAAATCGCACGACTACAGACCGAGTACCCCGACCTGCGCTTCACAATCACGCTCGACCAGGCAGAAGATATCAAGGCGAACATCGCTGAGCTGCGCAAAACGCTGGTTCTGGCGGTGCTGTTGGTCGTGCTGGTCATCTATGTATTTCTCTACAACCTGCGCGGCGCCTTCATCGTAGGGCTGGCAATCCCGGCGTGTCTGTTCGCGGCGTTCATCGCGATGTATTTCGCGGGCTTCACCATCAACTTCATGACGCTGCTCGCGCTTACGCTCGCGGTGGGCGTGCTGGTGGATGACTCGATTGTAGTCATCGAGAACATCTATCGCCACTTGGCGATGGGCGAGGAACCTGCGGAAGCCGCCTTCAACGGACGCACAGAAATCGGGTTAGCTGCCGTAACCATCACGATGGTCGATGTGGTGGTGTTCCTGCCGATTGCGTTTATGGGCGGCGTGACGGGTCAGTTCTTCCGTCCGTTCGGCTTGACAGTGGCGTTTATCGTGTTGTTTTCGCTGATCGTTTCGTTCACGCTGACGCCGATGCTGGCGAGCCGCTTGTATCGGCGGGACGAGGCGGTGGAGGAGCCGCGCGGCTTCTTCAAGTTCTTGGACAACCGCTTCAACGCCCTCAAGAACTGGTATCGACGCGTGATTGCGTGGTCGCTGCGCTATCGCTGGCTGATTATTCTGAGCAGCAACGGCGCGCTGGTCGCCGTGTTCGGATTGATTATCGCCTCCGCAGTGGCGGGCAGTCCGCTTTTGCCGTTTCGCTTCGCGCCCTCGCAAGACCAAGGGCTGATACAGGTCACCGTCAAGGCACCGCCTGATGCCGCGCTCACGCAGACCGACGCGATTGCCCAGCGCATCGAAAACGCCGCGCTGAGCATTCCTGAGGTGAAGTATGTCTCCACACTGATTGGGCGGCTCGCGGCGGGGTTCGCAGGCGCAGGCGACACCGGACCGCGTTTCGCCAGCATGCAAATCACGCTACATGACAAGAAGACGCTCCTGGATAGCCTGATGTTCTGGTCGAAGCCTGACGAGCAGTTGCGCACGCGGCGCGACATCGCCATCGCTGCCGAGTTGCGCCAAAAAATCGGCGAAATCCCTGGCGCACAGATAACTGTGAACGCGGTATCGGGCTTCCGCGGCGGCGGGTTCGGCGCGCCCATCCAGCTCGCCATGGTCGGCAAAGATACCGCCACACTGCTGGAGACCGCCGAAAAGGTGCGCGCCACGATTGCCCAGATCCCAGGCATCAAAGACCCCGACCTGTCGTGGACGGCGGGTAAGCCCGAACTGCAGGTGCGCGTCGACCGCGAGAAGGCGACCGCGCTGGGCGTCAGTCTCGGCGAAATCGCCGCTGCGCTGCGCACCGCCTACGAGGGCGATACCAGCGTCAAGTACCGCGAGGCGGGGCAGGAGTACGATGTGCGCGTGCGCCTGCGCGAGGATCAACGCCAACAACTGACCGACCTGAACGACCTTGTGGTGACCTACATTCAGGGCGCGCCTGTCTACCTGCGCGATGTGGCGAGCGTCACGCTCGGCGAGGGACCCACTAAAATCGAGCGCACCGACCGTCAACGGCGCGTGACGGTCACGGCGAACCTGATGCCCGGCTACACTCCTGGCAACATGCGCCAAGTGATCGACGCGCGGCTGCGCGAGGCGAACATTATCCCGCCAGGCGTGCGCGCGCAGTGGTTCGGCGAGAACGAGGTGCAGGCGCGCGAGGGCGTGTTCATCTTCCAAGCGCTCCTGTTGGGCATCATCCTCGTGTACCTGCTGATGGTCGCGCTGTTTGAGAACTGGCTCTACCCGTTCGTGATTATGTTCACAGTGCCGCAAGCGTTGGTGGGCGCGCTGCTCGCGCTCATCCTATTCCGCTCCGAGCTGAACATCATCTCGATGATTGGCGTGATTGCGCTGATGGGCTTAGTCGGCAAAGGCGCGATTATCTTGGTAGACTACACGAACACGCTGCGCTCACGGGGGCTACCGCGCGATGAGGCGTTGATTGAGGCGGGCGCCACACGCCTGCGTCCGATTCTGATGACTGTTATCTCGCTGGTGTTGGCGAAGATACCCGTCGCGTTGGCGATTGGGCGCGGCGCGGAGTTCCGCTCGCCGCTGGGGTTGGTGATTATCGGCGGGATGCTGATGAGTACCATCCTCACCCTGTTGGTCATTCCGTGCATGTATAGCGTGATGGACGACTTCACGCGCTTCTTGGGGCGCATCATTTGGAAGCGCGGCGCAGTGCCCGTGGAAGCCGCCGTCGCCCCGTCCGAACCCGAACAGGAAGAGGAGAGCGCACGACTTTAATCCACCCGCTCCTGAGACTGCTACACGATGGGGGTGCGCATCGGCGCACCCCTATTTTTTGCGGACGCAACGCCAAGTCAGGTAGAATTGGCAACGATGCGCCGTAAGCCTGTGATTGCGATTGTGGGACGCCCGAATGTCGGCAAATCTACCCTGTTCAATCGGCTGATTGGGCAGCGCGTGGCGATTGTGGAGGACACGCCGGGCGTCACGCGCGACCGCCTCTACGGCGAGGGCGAGTGGCTGGGGCAGCCGTTCGTGGTCATCGACACAGGCGGTATCCTGTTCGGCGACGAAGACCCCCTCACCGAGCAGGTGCGCGTGCAGGCGCAGGTCGCCATGCACGAAGCCGACTGTATCCTGTTCATGGTGGACGCGCGAGACGGGCTAACCCCCGCCGATGAGGAGGTCGCCGCGCTCCTGCGCAGGGGCGATAAACCTGTACTGCTTTTGGTCAACAAGGCGGACAACCCCCAGATTTGGGAGAACCAACGCGCCGAGTTCTTCCGAGTGGGGCTGGGCGAGCCCATCCCAATCTCTTCTATTCACGGGCACAACATCGCCGAAGTGTTGGAGCAGGCGTTCGAACGACTGCCCACCGAGCCGCCCACCCCCGCCGAAGCAGAGGAGGGGCTGGAACCTGTAAAGATCGCCATCGTAGGGCGTCCGAATGTGGGCAAGTCGTCGCTGCTGAACGCCATCTTGGGCGAGCCGCGCGCTATCGTCAGCCCCGTCGCTGGCACAACCCGCGACACACTCGATACCCCTTTTACTTGGAAAGGGCAGCCGATTGTCCTTATCGATACGGCGGGGATCAAGCGTCCGGGCAAAGTGCAGCGCTCGCTGGAGTATTATGCGCAGATGCGCGCAGAACGCGCTATGCAGCGCGCCGATGTCGCCGTAGTGGTCATCGACGCAGCGGAAGGCGTCACGCACAACGATCGGCGCATCGCGCAGTTGGCGGCGAACGCCGGGCGCGGCGTCGTGTGGGCGGTTAATAAATGGGACCTCAAAGAGCCGCCCGACGGCAACTTGAGCGAGGCAACGCCTGCCAAGAGGGATTTTGAACGGCTGATGCAGCAGCAGGTGCAGTGGCTCGACTACGCGCCGTGCATGTTCCTTTCGGCGTTGGCGGGCACAGGTATCGAGCAGCTGCTCGATACCTGTATGGCGGTCGCCGACTTCCACAGTATGCGTGTGGGCACAGGCGAGCTGAACCGCCTGATGCAAGAGTGGCTCTACGAACGCCCCTACACACGCAAGGGCAAGTCGCTCAAGATTTACTACGCGACGATGGCGAGCGTGCGCCCTCCGACCCTTGTGCTGTTCGTGAACGACCCCGACATCGTGCATTTCTCGTTCCTGCGCTACTTGGAGAACCAACTGCGCCGCCGCTACGAATACACGGGCACGCCTATCCGCTGGGTAGTACGCGCCGCACACGAGGAACGCGAGAAGTGAGCCGCGCCTACAGGCCCAACTGATCCCAGATGGCGTCGATTTTCGCCTTGACCTCAGGCGACATCCGTATCACATCGGGCCACTCGCGCGTGAAGCCCTCCTCGCGCCACTTGGTGGTCGCGTCGAAGCCGATTTTGCTGCCGTAGCCCACATACGGGCTGGCGTGATCCAGCACATCGACAGGACCTTTGACAATCAGCGTGTCGCGCTCGGGGTCGACATTCGCGCCGAGCCGCCAGATGACCTCGCCCAAGTCATGCACATTCACATCGGCGTCGAACACGATGATGAACTTACTAAACATCAGCTGTCCCAGCCCCCAGATAGCGTTCATGACCTTGAAGGCGTGTCCGGGATAGCGTTTGCGGATGCTTACGAAGCAGAAGTTATGGAACACGCCCTCCACAGGCAGGTTCATATCGACGATTTCGGGCACGGTCAGGCGCACCAACGGCAGGAAGAGCCGTTCCACCGCTTTGCCCATCCAGCCGTCTTCCATCGGGGGGACGCCCACAATCGTGGCGGGATAGACAGGCTTGGCGCGATGCGTAATCGCCGTCACATGGAACACTGGGTAGTAGTCCGCGAGGCTATAGTAGCCCGTGTGGTCGCCGAACGGACCTTCCAAGCATCGCTCGCCAGGGTTGATGTACCCCTCAATCACAATCTCGGCGTTGGCGGGCACTTTGACATCGACGGTCTTCGCGGGCACTAACTCCACAGGTTTTTTGCGCAGGAACCCGGCGAACATCAGCTCGTCGATAGCGGGGGGCAGGGGCGCAATTGCGCTGAAGGTGAGCGCAGGGTCATCGCCCAGCACCACAGCGACCTGTATCGGCTCGCCCTGCTTCTCGGCGTGCTGGTAATGCTCCGCGCCCACCTTGTGAATCTGCCAGTGCATGCCCGTTGTGCGCTTGTCCAGCACCTGAATCCGATACATGCCCACATTCCGCTTGCCTGTGTTGGGGTCGTGGGTGAACACCAGCGGGAGCGTGATGTACCGACCGCCATCTTGGGGCCATCAGTGCAGGATGGGGCACTCTAACAGGTCGACCTGCTCGCCCGTTTTCACCACCTCTTGT
>JARJMV020000328.1 GCA_029335935.2 bacterium | reverse complement strand
GTACAGCAACGGCGCGGCATGCCCTTTGGAGAAAATCACCCGATCGTTCAACGAGTTGCGCGGGTTTGAAACCTCGAAGCGCAGCGCGTGAAAGAACAGCGCAGCGACCAAATCGGCTGCCGACATGCAGGTTGTCGGATGACCAGAACCTGCTCGGGTGGTCATACGGATGGAATGCACACGCAGTAGATTCGCTTTGGCTTGTAAAGCCGCGATAAATTCGGGGGCGTATCCTGCCATGATTGTCTCTCCGTCGCTCAAAAGTATACCTGATGCCAGCGGGAGAGGTACAATAGTAGCGTCGATGCGCTTTCTGGAGCCGCTCTACTTGGGGCTGTTGCCGATTGCGCTGCTGATGGTCTGGTGGACGGGGCGGCGCATGCTGGGGGTGAGCCGTGTGCGTAAACGGCTTATACTGGTCTTGCGCATGGTTCTCGTCACGCTGCTGGTACTCGCGCTCGCCGCGCCTCAAGCAGTGCAATCGAATCGGGGGATATGTGTAGTCTTCGCGCTCGACCTCTCCGACAGTATTTCCGACAGGGGCAGGCAAGCCGCCAAAGAGTATCTCAAACAAGCCGTTCAGAACCTCGGCGCGCATGATCAAGTGGGGCTGGTGGTCTTCGGACGCGATGCGCTGGTGGACTTCATGCCGACCGAGTTGCGCACACTGCCCACCATCTATTCGAAACCCGAACCGGACGGCACGAACCTCGCCGCTGCCATCCGCCTCGCCAGCGCGATGTTCCCCGACGGCAAGAACAAGCGCATCGTGCTGCTCAGCGACGGCAACGAGACCGAGGGCAACGCCCAAGACGCCGCGCTGGTCGCCGCCACCGAGAACATCGAAATCGATGTGGCACCGCTCGCTGCCGCGACGCCCAACGCAGAAACGCTCGTGCTGGAGACCCAAGCCCCCAGCGAGGTCAAAATCGGCGAGCCGTTCAACCTGCGCGTGGTCATCGAATCGCGCAAAGCCGCCGAGGGCACGCTCATCGTCGACCGTGACGGCGAGCCTATCAAGCGCGTGCCCGTGAAACTCTCGCCCGGCAAGAATGTGGTGGTTGTGCCCGTGCGTACCGAGAAGGAGGGGTTCCATCGGTATCGGGTGGTGTTAGAAGCCTCGCCCGACGGCGACGCGCGGAACAACATCGGCAGGGCGTTCGTACGGGTGCGAGGCAAACCGCGCGTGCTGCTGGCGGAGGGCGGCGCACCCGACCCCACCCGCGCCCTCGAAAAAGCCCTCCAAGCCAACAACCTCGAAGTCACGCGCGTGAACGCCAATACCTTCCCTGCACGCGCCGAAGAACTGCAAAACTACGACGCCATCCTGTTCCACGATTTCCCCGCCGTCGCCCTCTCGCCCCAGATGATGCTCGCGCTCCAAAGCGCGGTGCGCGACACAGGCATCGGCTTCGCAATGATCGGCGGCGAGCAATCGTTCCTGCCCGGCGGCTACTACGAGACGCCGATTGCCGAGATGCTCCCCGTAGACCTCAATGTGCGTCAGCGCAAGCTCTTCCCGCCCGCGACGGTGGTGATTATTGTGGACATTTCGGGCAGTATGGGGGTTCCCGAAGACGGCATCCCCAAGATTCAACTCGCGGCGCGCGCCGCCATCGAGACGCTGAAGATGTTGCGCCCGCAAGACCAGTTCGGCGTGATTGCCAGCGGCACGGGCGCAGATTGGCTCGCACCCATCCAGAAAGCCGAGAACCGAGAGCGCGTGCTCGAACAGGTCTCGCGGATGTATGCAGGGGGCGGCGGTATCTACATGCGCCCGTCGCTGCTGTTCGCCGAGAACGCGCTTCTGCCCATCGAGACCACCACGCGCCATGTGATTGTGCTGGCGGACGGCGACGATTGCGACGAGCAGGAGGGCACTTTCGAGATTGCCGCGCGCATGCGACGCATGGGCATCACGATGTCGGTGGTGTCGCTGGGACGGGGCAAAGATGTGAACTATCTGCGGCAGCTGGCGCGCGTGGCGGGGGGCAATTTTTACCTCACGGAGCGGGCGCGCGACTTGCCTCGACTGTTTACCGCCGATGTCGCGCTGATGACCCGCGCCGCCATCGAGGAGGGCGCGTTTATCCCGAAAGTCAGCGCAGGCGAGGAAATCTTGCAAGGCATCGACTGGCGCAGTACGCCACCCCTGCTGGCGTATGACCTCACCGCCGACCGACCGCTCGCCCGCACCCTGATGCGCACTCACAAAGACGACCCCCTGCTGGCGGTGTGGCAATACGGGCTGGGGCAGTCGCTGGCGTTCACTGCAGACGCGAAGCCGAAATGGGCGCAACGCTGGGTCGGCTGGAGCGAGTTCGCGCCCTTCTGGACACAGCTGACGCGCGCCATCCTGCGCAAGGGCAGCAAGCAGAACTACCAGACCACTGTACGCTTGGAAGGCGGGCAGGCGGTGGTGGAGATGCAAGCGTTCACCCCGCAAGGCGAGCCGATCAACTTCCTGCAGCCCGAAGTGCGCGTCGGCACACCCACAGGCGAAGGGCTGACAATCACTTTGCAACAAGAGTCGCCCGGACGCTATGTGGGGCGGTTCCCTGCACGTGGCATCGGCGACTACACGCTCACTGTCATCGAGAAAGATCCCGACGGAGCCGTCCGCACCAACACTACGGGCTTCGCCATCCCCTACCCCAGCGAGTACCGCTTCAC
>JARJMV020000322.1 GCA_029335935.2 bacterium | reverse complement strand
GGTGAGACTATGTTCAAGGGCGTACCGCTGACGCTGGGCGTGGAGGAAGAGTATCAGATTATCGATGCGCAGACCCGCGCGCTCGATTCGTATGTGGCGCAGATTCTCCCTGACGGGCGCGTGCGCCTGCAAGACCAGGTGAAAGAGGAGTTCATGATGTCGCAGATTGAGGTGGGCAGTCAGGTCTGCGCGAACATTGAGGAGGTGCGTGAGGAGCTGCTTCGTCTGCGCGGCGCGCTGGTGGAGATTGCCGAGTCGCAAGGCAAGCGGATTGTAGCGGCGGGCACGCACCCGTTCTCGCGCTGGATGGAGCAAACGATTACCCCCCGCCTGCGCTACAAAGCCTTGGAAGAGAACATGCAAGACATCGCCCGACGACTGCTCATCTTCGGGATGCATGTGCATGTGGGCATCGGTGACATGGAGCTGACCATCGATATTTTCAATCAGGCGCGCTACTTCTTGCCGCACCTGCTTGCGCTCTCGTGCAGCTCGCCGTTCTGGGACGGCAGGCGCACGGGGCTGATGTCCTACCGCAGCGTGGTGTTCGAGACCCTGCCGCGCACGGGTATCCCCGACTCGTTCGCCTCCTACGCCGATTACGACCTGTTTATGAGTACCTTAGAGCGCGTCGGCGCCATCGACGACCGCACAAAGGTCTGGTGGGATGTGCGCCCCCACCCGAAATATAAGACGCTGGAGTTCCGCGTGTGCGATGTGTGTACGCGCGTCGAGGACGCCGTGTGCCTTGCGGCAATCGTGCAAGCACTGACGGCGTTCCTGGTGGACTTGCGGCTGAGCAATCAGTCGTGGCGGATTTACCATCGCGACCTGATCCGTGAGAACAAGTGGCGCGCGGTGCGCCACGGCGTGCGCGGCGAACTGATCGACTTCGGCGCGGGCAAAAGCGTGCCCTTCGACGAGCTGGTGGAGGAGCTGCTCGCCCTGCTGCGCCCCTACGCCGAGCAACTGGGCAGCTGGGACGCCGTGAAACACGCGCGTAAAATCGTGAAGGAGGGCACCAGCGCAGAACACCAACTGCGCGTCTACGACGAATCGGGCGGCGACCTGACCGCAGTGGTGGATTGGTTAGTTGAAGCAACCCAAGCAGGGGTCGGCTCTTAACCTTTCCTTAATATTGGGCGGCGCATCATTAAAAAGCTATGAAACCCCGCTTCGGTTGGCTAATAGTGAGCTGCGCAGCAGCTGCCCTCTTGACGGCATGTGGCAAGCAAGAAGGTGCGCAAGCCGACAACGCAACAGCTGCGCTCTCAGGCAAGATTACTATCGACGGCTCCAGTACAGTGCTGCCCATCTCGGAAGCGTTGGCGGAAGAGTTTCAGAAGAAATATCCACAAGTACAAGTGACCGTGGGCAAGTCGGGCACAGGGGGCGGCTTCAAGAAGTTCGCCAACGGCGAAATCGACATCACAGGCGCCTCCCGACCTATTCGCGAGGACGAGGACGCCCTCTGCCAAAAGAATGGGATTCAGTATATCGAGATTCCTATCGCCTACGACGCGATGGCGGTGGTGGTGAACCCGCAAAATAACTGGTGCGACTCGCTCACTGTCGCCGAACTCAAGAAAATCTGGGAGCCTGCCGCGCAGGGCAAAATCAAGAACTGGTCGCAAGTGCGTGCAGGCTTCCCGAACGAGCCGCTGGTGCTGTTCGGCGCAGGCACCGACTCGGGCACTTTTGACTACTTCACCGCGGCGATTGTCGGCAAAGAGAAAGCCAGTCGCGGCGACTACACGGGCAGCGAGGATGACGATATCTTGGTGCAGGGCGTGGCGCGCACGCGCGGCGCGCTCGGCTACTTCGGACTCGCCTATTACGAGAACAACCAAGACAAGTTGAAACTGGTGGGCGTCGATAACGGCAACGGTCCTGTGAAAGCCTCCCGCGAAAGTGTGCTGGACGGCACTTACCAGCCGTTGGCGCGACCGCTGTTTCTGTATGTGAACCTGCGCGCGTTGGAGCGATCGGAAGTGGCGGCTTTTGTGCAGTTCGCCCTGACAGAGGCTGGCAAACTGTCGGATGAAGTCGGCTACATTGGGTTGCCGCGCCAGGTGTACGACTTGGTGAAGCAGCGTGTGGAGAAGCGCATCCCTGGCTCGGTGTTCGGCGCCCACGGCTCGCAGGTCGGCGTGAAGCTGGAAGACCTTTATAAGGTCGAGGAGGCATCGGAGAAGAGTGCCCAATAACACCCCTTCAGAGGTCTCGGTGACATATCCGCGCGCGGTCGTGCAGGTCGGCTCAACCGCGCGCAACCGTCGGCGTGTGCGCTTGGAAGAGAAAATCGTGCGCTCCTTCCTGTTCCTGTGCGCCTCGCTGGGGGTGCTGACCACCTTCGCGATAGTGTTCATCCTGATTAGCGAGAGTCTCGGCTTTTTCGAGCATGTCTCGCCTGGGCAGTTCTTGACGGGCACGGTGTGGACGCCGACCTTCGCGAATCCGTCCTTTGGGGTGCTGCCACTGGTGTTGGGCACGCTGTTGACCTCGCTGATTGCGCTACTGTTGGCAGGTCCGGTGGGGCTGATTACTGCTGTCTATCTGAGCGAGTACGCCTCGCCGCGCGTGCGTCGGGCCGTGAAGCCGACCTTAGAGGTGTTGGCGGGCATCCCCACGGTAGTGTACGGCTATTTCGCGCTGACCTTCCTGACGCCGTTGCTGCAGCGATTGCTTCCGGGGCTGGAGGGCTTCAACGCGCTGTCGGCAGGGCTGGTGATGGGTATCATGATTTTGCCCACGATTGCCTCGCTGAGCGAGGACGCACTGTACGCTGTGCCGAACAGCTTGCGCTACGCCTCGCTGGCGCTGGGCGCAACTCGGTTCCAGACGGTGTGGGGTGTGGTGGTGCCTGCGGCAATGTCGGGCGTGTCGGCATCGTTCCTGCTGGGCGTCTCCCGCGCGATAGGCGAGACGATGATTGTTGCCATCGCCGCTGGACAGCAGCCGAACTTCACCTTCAACCCGCTGCGCGCAGTGGAGACGATGACCGCCTACATCGTGCGCATCACGATGGGCGACACACCGCACGGCTCGGTGGAGTACCGCACCATCTTCGCCGTCGGACTGCTCCTGTTCCTCATGACGCTGGCGCTGAATCTGATTAGCGAGCGTATACGCCAACGCTACAAAGGAGCGCGTCTATGATACCAGTCGTGAGCCGTTCGGAATGGCGCGCCCGCGAGCGACGCCGTGAACATCTGTTCCAGATAGTGAGCGCACTGGTCGTGCTGCTGGCGATAACCACGCTGGTCGTGCTGCTCACCAAGATTTTGCTGGAGGGCTACGCGCGTCTGAACCCGCAGTTTTTCACCAGCTTCCCATCGCGCCGCGCGGAGCAGGCAGGCATCTTGCCCGCGCTGGTCGGCAGCGCGTACCTGTTGCTACTCACCGCAGCGATTGCCATCCCGATTGGCGTCGGCGCGGCAATCTACCTGGAAGAGTTCGCAAAACACAACTGGTTCACTCGTTTGATAGAGATTAACATCACGAACCTCGCGGGTGTGCCGTCGGTCATCTACGGGCTGCTGGGGCTGCAGGTGTTCGTGCGCACGCTGGCGATGGATCGAAGCCTGCTGGCGGGCGCATGTACGATGGCTTTGCTGGCGTTGCCCGTGATTATCACCGCCGCGCGCGAGGGCTTGCGCGTCGTGCCGAAAAGCCTGCGCGACGGCTCGCTCGCGCTGGGCGCAACCCAGTGGCAGACCGTGCGCCACACAGTGCTGCCCGTCGCGGTCCCCTCCGTCTTGACAGGGGTAATCCTCTCGCTCTCGCGCGTGGTGGGCGAGACTGCCCCACTGCTGGTGGTCGGCGCGGTGGTCTACATCGGCACGCTGCCCGAAAGCGTGTTCTCCAAATTCACAGTGCTGCCCGTACAGGTTTATAACTGGACGACGCGCCCGCAACACGCCTTCCAAGAGAACGCCGCAGGGGGCATCATCGTGCTGCTGGCACTGCTACTGACCCTGAACGCAGTGGCTATCTACATGCGCAACCACTTCCAAAAACGGTTGCCTATCTGAACGCGCGGCGCAACGAGCATCGCAGCGGCGCGTCTCCATATCATACTGTGAACACGATGCTGAAACTTATCTGGCAGGAGAACCTGCCGAAGGACACTTTGAGCTTCGATGTGTTGGCGTTGCCGCGCCAACCAGCGCAGTTGCTCACGATCGACGAGCGGCGCATCTCCTTCCGCGTCTGGGAAGGCGGGCAGTGGCGCGAGACGCGCACGCAACCCCACCGAATGCAACGCGACCTGTACGCGCTGCACCCCGCGCACGAGGGCAAAACCCTCATCTACACCGACGGCGCAGGCTGGCTCTGGAGCGAGAAGGAGCTTGTCTCGGAAGCCCCCACGCGCACAGTGCCCATCGGCAGACTCGTCGACAAGGAGGGCGTCGCGCGAGTAATCTGCTACGACCACCAAGAGCAAGCCCCCTACTACTATGTTCTGGAGAAACCGCTGCTGGACGACCAGTTCTACCTCGCGCCTGAAGACCTGCTGTCGGGCGAGATTCAGAGCCTGGTGATGCAGATTCCGCGCTCGGCGGTG
Source organism: bacterium (assembly GCA_029335935.2). Taxonomy (GTDB): domain Bacteria; phylum Armatimonadota; class Fimbriimonadia; order Fimbriimonadales; family GBS-DC; genus GBS-DC. The sequence goes on along the minus strand of JARJMV020000322.1, from coordinate 442 downwards.
CAGTGGGGCGCGTTCTACAAGAACGGGTATCGCTTCGTGAGCCTACTGCGCGCGTCGGAGAAGGCGTCGCCGAGACTCTATGGCATAGCGCAAGACCGCGTGGCGCAACTGGAGCTGCGTCAGGGGCGTCCCTACCTGCTGCATTGGGTGAACCTGACGGCTATTGGCGCGCCGCGCCGTGAGACGCCGCTGTGCGTGCGCTACGGCGACCCCAAAAACGAACGCGCTCCGCGCCTGCTGGTGATGCAAGCCACCCGCGAGCAGGTGGTGTTGAACGCCTTCGACCTTGCCGACTAATCAACGCGGCGCGTCCCTGCCGATGCTGCGCCCTAAGACGCCAAGTTTTTAGAGTATAATGGCTCTGGAGGCAAGCGATGCAAAGGGGAATAGCCTCTCTGGGATTGATAGCGGCGTCGGTGCTGGGCGCGACGCTGCTGATACG
>JARJMV020000319.1 GCA_029335935.2 bacterium | reverse complement strand
ACGAGATTCTTGAGCGTGGGGGGGTCGTCGCCATCGAGTGGGCGGAGCGACTGCGCATGGCGAATGTATCGCTGAGAGCGACGCATGTCTACGAGGTCGCCCTCACCTACAGTGGCGATACCCACCGAACCATCCGTATTGTCGAGCAGTGCGCGGGGTAGGCGTTAGCGCTCTTTACGAAGCGCGGACGCCTCAAGCGTCGCCGCGTCTGCTCCTGTGAGGCGTTGGAGACGCGCCTCGCGCAGCCACTGAAGCACGCGGTTGGGCAGTCGCTCCAGGGCTATGCCCACGCGGTAGCGCGGCTGTCCCTGCTCCACGAACGCCACCACGCTGCGCACGACGCCCTCACGCTGGAACTCGAGCGTCGTGTGGGCGGTCGGTACATGTCCCTCCAGATGTACCTGTGCGCCCCGATGAAGCGGTTCGGTCAGCGCCACGCACGCGCCCCTTTCACTGAGGTCGAGTAAGGTGGCTTGTGTGGCGCGTTGCAACCGCCCTGCGACTGAGACGAAGGCGACGCCATGCGCGGCTACGCGCGGATAGCGCCGACGCTGCACACGACGGATGAGCGTCGGCTGACTGAAGAGCCATAGCATCGATGGCTCGCGTGTCAAGCAGGTCTCCAAGCGCGTGCGACACTGATACAGCGCGTCGCTGCCCGTCCATTCCAGCGTCCAGCGTCGGTCGTCGGGCGACGGCGTCGGCTCGGTCTCCACACAAATAGAATGCGCGTCCTGCGACCGTATCCGCCCGACCATAGCGCGTGCGCCCTGTTTCAAAGACACCCACATCCCCGCTTGAAGCCTGCCCAGCGGTTTTGCGGGGGCGACAGACCCCGCCATCTGCACAACGGCATAATGCGTGGGGGCTACCTGCCGACGCTGGAGCAGCGCGCGCACTGTCGCCAGCAGCGTGTCGATATCGATCGGTTTATACAGCAGCGCGTCGACGCCCAACGCCAGCGCATCCTGTAAATCGTCGGTCATGGTGTAGGCGGTCACCACAATCACGGGCAGGTCGGGACGCTGCCGACGCGCCTGCTCCAGCACCGACACGCCTGAACCCTGTTGCAGACGCAGGTCAAGAATCATCAGACCATATTGCTGGGTAGACAATCGCTGCAGAGCATCCTCTACACTACAAGTCGTTTCGCAAGCAAGCCCTATCGTGCGTAGCGCATCCGTCACCACGCGCTCCAGCAACCGTTCATCCTCCACCAACAATACGCCAATTCCTGTCAACCCGCGCCTCCTTATTAATCCGTGCCTTCTTACAAAGTACGCTCACACGAGCAACCTGCGCCTATACAGACTCACAGCAACTTTCGTGCCAAAGTTGGCAATTCTTAGGTTTTTCGGAGATTCTACTTTATTTTGAGTGTATCAAGAGATAGAGGCGCGGCAAAGGCACTGAACTCCACGCGATACGGTGCGTCTACAGAGATGCGATGGTCAGCGATACGGTATCCTATGATGGGAGATTAGTCATCGTGGACGCCTTATCTGCGGAAGCACGGTTGATAGAGCGCGCCCAAGCGCACGATGAAGCGGCGTTCGAGCAGATTATGAATCTCTACGCCGATCGGCTCTACAACTATCTCCTGCGGATGGTGGGCAGTCCGACCGATGCGGAAGACCTGCTGCAGGAGGTGTTCCTACGCGCCTATCAGGGTCTGCCCAACTTCGATAGGCGCGCCAGCCTCAGCACTTGGCTGTATCGGATTGCCACGAACCTCTGTATAGACCATCAGCGCAAGCGGGCGCGGCGCGTGCAGACGGTCTCCTACTCCGCCTGGGAAGACGAGGAAGGCGAGGGGGGCGCATGGGAGTTCCCCGACCTGCAGACGCCCAACCCGATGGAAGCGGCGCTAAACCACGAACTGCAGCAGGTGGTGGAACACGCCGTCGCGGCGCTATCGCCTAAGCTCAAGACGGTGCTGTTGCTGTACGATGTGGAGGAACTCTCGTATGAGGAGATTGCGCGTGTGCTGAACATTCCGATTGGCACGGTCAAATCGCGTCTGAACCACGCGCGCGGTCAGGTTCAAAAGCATGTAGAGGCGTATTTACGAGGTGATTCGAAATGAACTGCACGCGATATGAACGCTGGATGTGGGACGCGCTGGAGGGGCGTCTGGGCGAGTCGCAGGCGCAGGCGTTGCAAGCGCACCTACGGCAGTGTCCGCGCTGCCTGCGTCAGTGGGAGTCGGCGCAGGCGACCTATCGCGCGCTGCACGCCTTACCTCGCCGCCGCGCGCCTGAGCAACTAATGCATCAGGTGCGCGCACGAATCCAGCATGCGCCCGCACGCTCGCCTCTGTTCGGGGGGTGGAAGCGCGTCGCGCTCGCGCCCGCGCTGGGACTGCTGATTGCGCTGGGCTACTGGGCGTTCACCGTGCGCACGCCCGACGCGACCCAAACAGTCGTTCAAGAGCCGTCTGAGAGCTGGGTGGAGATGCACGAACAGCTGGAAGTCGCCGACTGGTCGCCCACGCCGACGGCAAACTACTTCATCACCACAGGCTACTCCCGATGAGAACGCTGTTGCTGCTGCTCGGAGTGCTATGGTGGGCGGTTGGGATGGCTCAGGAGCGTCCCATCCAGTGGCTCCAACGCGCCCAGCAAGCGGAGGAGACGCTGAACTACGCAGGCACGCGCACAACGGAGCTGTGTGTCGGGCGTAGGATCCAGCGCATCGAGGAGCGGTTCTGGCGTCAAGGGGCGCGCGCCGAGCGCATCGAGATCCTCGCGCCTGCCGACCGTCAAGGCGAAGTGCTCATCCTGCGCGAGGGGAGCTGGCTCGCGTACCGCCCCCAGTCGAAAGAGGCGTTTGAACTGCCCCGATTGCCCCTGCAAGGCGCGCAACTGCTCAAAACCGCAATCGAGCTGGTACAAGCAGGCATCGTGCAAGCCGAGACGCCTGTCGAAGCGACCCAGTTGGGGCGACCGTGCGTGCTGGTGCGCCTGAGCCTCGCACCGATTGGGTTTGGACGGACGCCGCCCGAGAAACGCGCGCCGTTCCCCGCCGCCGTGTCGCTGTGGATCGATAAGCAGACAGGACTGATACTCAGAAGCGAGGTCGCGATGCGCCCGAACGAGCCTGCCCTGCGCATGGAAATCACGCGGCTGGAGCTCAACCCGCGTCTCACGCCCGACCTGTTCGCGCTGCCGTCAGGCGTCACAGTGCGTCCACTGAGCGGTGAGTATAGGAGTTTGGAAGAGGCGCAGCGCGCCGTCGGCTTCCCCATCCGCACGCCGCGCTACCTGCCCACAGGCGCAAGTTTAGAGCGAATCTTGGTGCGTCGCGGCTCGCCCGATCAGGCGCCTGTAGTCATGTTGCACTATCGCGCCCCGAACGCCCGATTTACCCTCTTCCAAGCGTACAAAATGCGCCACGCGCTGTTCCAACATCCGCAACGCCGCAAACCGCTCAGCACACGCTTCTGGCAGGACGGCGACTACTCGTTCGGCATCGTGGGCAACCTCAGCCCCGATGAAATCGAGCGGATTGCCAAATCCTTGGATTGAGCCGACTCGGCGCGTGCCTGGCTATGATAATCTCGCGCCATCGGAGCCAATCGGCGCGGTGGGCGATTGGGCATAGCGTGCTGGGCTGGCTGTATGTGCTGTGGTATGTGATTTGGGGGCGGAATCGACTGTCGTGGGGTATACTCTCGATGGGCGACGACGGACGAGAGAAGAGTGGGATTAGCCCACTCTTTTCTTTATCCCCGATACGCCCCTCAAGGGGGTAAACGCGATGCAATGCAACGAAATTGTGGAGGTTTTGAAGCAATTGGAGCGCGAGCGTGGGATACCCTACGCGGATTTGCTGGCGACTTTGGAGAGCGCGTTCGCGAACGCCTATCGGAAGCAGACGCACCTGCCCCAGAGCGCACGGGTGCAGGCGCAGTTCGCGCCCGACCGCGCCAACTGTTTTCGCATCTTCGTGGAGAAAGAGATTGTGGGCGTAGTGACCGACCCCAACATGCAGATTGCGCTGGAGGAGGCGCAAAAGCTCAACCCCGCGCTGGAGGTGGGCGATATGGTGCAGATTGAAGCGTCCATCGAAGAGTTCGGGCGTGTGGCGGTGCAGAACGCCTTCCAAGTGCTTACTCAACGCCTGCGCGAGTTGGAACGCGAACACGCGCTCAAGGAGCTCAACGCCAGCGTGGGCGATGTGATTACCGCACGAATCGAACGCTTCATCGGACCGAAAGTGTTGCTCTCTTACGGGCGCATCGAGGTGGTGCTGCCTGAGAAGCATCAAAGCCCGCGCGACACCTACGAGATTGGGCAGCCGCTGAAGGTGCTGGTGCTGGAGGTGAAAGCCCCCCCAACCGAGCGTGGACGCGAGCCGCGCCTGCGCGATATGAAGGTCATCGCCTCACGCACCGAACCGCAGCTGGTGGCGCGCCTGCTGGCGCAGGAAGCCCCCGAAGTCGCCAGCGGCGATGTCGACATCAAAGCCATCGCGCGCGAGCCAGGCGAACGCTCCAAAATCGCGGTGCATTCGAAAAACCCGCTCATCGACGCCGTCGGCGCATGCTTGGGACAGCGCGGCATGCGCGTGCAAGCCATCATGAACGAGCTTTTCGGCGAACATATCGACATCATCGAGTGGAGCAGCGACCCGACGCAGTTCATCCGCGACGCGCTGAACCCTGCCCGCGTGAACCGCGTCGTGTTGGACAAGCCGAACAAGAGCGCGCTGGTGGTCGTGCCGAATAACCAGCTGCGTCAAGCCGTTGGGCGCGGCGGCGTGAATGTGCGCCTCGCCGAGCAACTCACGGGCTGGAAACTGGAAGTACGTTCGGAGGAAGAGATTGCCAAAGCCGAGAAAGAGAAGTCGGCATAGCCCAGTTCGGCGGTGCGCCGCGTGTCGGCGCGCCGCCCCCAAACACACCCTCATCCGATTCGCGCGCGACCCCCACACCCACCAAGCACAACACGACCCGACCCAGAGCCTGCCCGGACGCGGCGCCTACCTGTGCCCCAACCCCGACTGCTTCCGAACCGCGCTCAAGCGCAAAAGCCTTGAACGCGCCCTCAAAGCGCAGGGCGTCGCGCCGCTGCTCCAAGCGATGTTAGCAGCGCAGCCGCCCGTGGGGTACAATTCCGACGATGTTGCCTGACAAACTCCGCGCGAAACTCAGCGAGACGCTCGCCAAACTGCCTGAGGTGGAGGCGCAACTTGCTGACCCTGCCATACTCGCCGACCCCAGCGCGCTCCAGCGATTAGGCAAACAACACGCCGAACTCTGCGAGCTGCGCGACCTCTATACGCGCTACCAACAGGCAGAAGACCAACTGCGCGAGGCGCAACAGATTCTGGAGGCAGACGAAGACCCCGACCTCGTCGCGCTGGCGCAAGAAGAACTCGAAAACGCCCAGAAGCAACTCGAGGCGTGGGCGCGCGCGCTCACCACGCGCCTGCTGCCGCGCGACCCCAACGACGAGAAGAATGTCATCGTCGAGATACGCCCCGCCGCTGGGGGCGATGAAGCCGCGCTGTTCGCGGGCGACCTCGCGCGAATGTATATGCGCTTCGCCGAACGCAAAGGCTGGAAATACGAAGTGATGGACGCCGAACCCAGCGACTTGGGCGGCTACAAGCACATCGTGTTCAGCATTCAGGGCAACGGCGCATACAGTCAACTGAAACACGAATCGGGCGTGCATCGCGTGCAGCGTGTGCCCGTCACCGAAAGCGGCGGGCGCATCCATACCTCCACCGCCACCGTCGCCGTGCTGCCCGAAGCGGAAGAGGTCGATGTGCAAATCAACCCCCAAGACTTAGTGATTGAATCGTTCCGCGCCTCAGGTCCTGGGGGACAGCACATGCAGAAGAACGAGACCGCAGTGCGGATTATCCACAAGCCGACGGGGCTGGTGGTGGCGTGTCAAGATGAGCGTTCGCAACTGCAGAACCGCGAGCGGGCGATGCGCATCCTGCGCACGCGCCTGTACGAGCTGGAGCAGGAACGCCTGCGCGCCGAACGCGACCAACAGCGCCGCGCCCAGATTGGTACAGGCGACCGCAGCGAGAAAATCCGCACCTACAACTTCCCCGACCAGCGCGTCACCGACCACCGCATCGGGCTGACCCTGCACAACATTCAGGGCATCCTCGACGGCGACCTGCAGCCGCTGCTCGACGCGCTCCTTGCCGAAGAGCAATCGCGTCAGCTACAGCTGATGGATATCGGCGGGTAGCAGCGTTTTAGGCGCTTAGCGCTTCAGGTCTTTCGCCACGCTGAGCATCTCGTCGGCGGTCTGAATCGCGCGCGAGTTGACCTCGTAGGCGCGTTGCGCCATAATCAGGCGCATCATCTCATCGACAATCTGCACATTGGAGGCTTCCAGCGTGCCGCCTGCGAGGCTGCCGACGCCGTTGAGTCCGGGCGCGCCCTCGATCGCTTCGCCTGCGGCAGGGGTCAGCCGATAGAGGTTCATGCCGATGCGTTGTAAGCCTGCAGGGTTCACGAACCGCGCGAGGGTAATCTGTCCGATCTCTTCCACGCCGTCCTGACCCCCGCGCCGCACGCTAATCACGCCGTCGCGCCCCACCATGATCTGCTCGGCATCAGGCGGAATAATAATCTCTGGCTCCAGCGGATAGCCGTTGGAGGTTACCAACCTGCCCTGCGCATCGAGTTTGAAGCTGCCGTCGCGCGTGTAGGCGACCGCGCCATCGGGCAGCAGCACCTTGAAGAAGCCCTCGCCCTCAATCGCCAAGTCGAGCGGGTTGCCCGTGACCTGCAGCGCGCCTGTGGTGAACAGCCCATAGGTGGCGGCAGGGCGCGCGCCCAAACCCACCTGCAGTCCGCTGGGCAGCTGCACGCCGCCCGCCGCCGTCGCGCCCGCCGGACGCAAAGTCTGATACAGCAAGTCCTCGAAATCGGCGCGTACCGTCTTATAGCCGTTCGTGTTCACATTCGCCAAGTTGTTCGAAATCACATCGATGTTGAACTGCTGCGATTCCATGCCTGTCGCTGCGGTGTGGAGTGCGCGTATCATAGGTTCACCTCTAAATCTTTGGGAGTTCGTTGATGGCTTTGCCGAGCGTCTCGTCGTGGGCTTGCACGGCGCGCTGGTGGGTCTCGTAGACGCGGAGGAGCTCAATCATCTGCACCATCTCGCGCACCATGTTCACATTCGATTGTTCCAGTGCGCCTGCGACTACGCGCGGGTTGGGCAGCGGTTGCGCTGCGCCTGTGAAGTAGCCGTCGGGGTCTTTGAGCAGGTTGCCCTGTGCAATCAGCAGTTGTCCGATAGGCGCGCCATTTGCCAGCACCGTGCCGTCCTCGCCGATGCGTACCTCGGCGTCGCGCGGCGCTTGGATGGGCTGATTGGCTGCGCTTAGCACCGGGTAGCCCTCGCGCGATACCAACACGCCCTGCGGATTCAATTGGAACGCCCCGTTGCGCGTGTAGCGGACGCCTTGAGGGGTCTGCAGGGCGAAGAAGCCCACGCCGTCGATGGCGATATCGAGCGGGTTGTCGGTGGTGATTAGCGCCCCAGCACGCAGGTCCGTGTAGAGTTCGCGCACCACTACCCCTGCCGACAGGGGTCCAATCGGCGTGGCGCGGCTGCCCTCCAGCCGATAGAGTTGCCGCTCGTAGATGGTCTCGAACGCGGGGCGGTCGGCTTTGAAGCCCGTCGTGTTCAAGTTCGCCAAGTTGTTGGCAATCGCGTCCTGCGCTCTTTGTCGGGCAGCCATTCCCTCGGCTGCCACATACAGTCCGCGTAGCATCACGGGGATTATCGGCGGATGCGCCGCGCCTCTTTACTGGGACGCTACCCCATTCGGATTCCCCAGTCGTAGGGGATTTCGGGGGTATCGTAGGGCAGGCGCAACTCGTCGGGCTGCGCACGGTTGTACGGCTCGGTGGGGAAGTTAATCAGTAGCGACGGTTCCACGCCGATGGTCTTGTACCCGTGCGCCACCTGCGCAGGGATGACCAGCAGCGCGTGATGATGCTCGCCCAAAAAGAACTCGTTAATCATTCCGAAGGTGGGCGAGTCGGGGCGGCGATCATACAGGACCGCCTTCACCATTCCTCTGACCACCACCCAGAAGTCGGTCTGCCGCTCGTGCCAGTGCCATGCGCGGATGACGCCCGGATAGTTCAACGACACATACGCTTGCCCAAATTTTTGGAAGAGGGCATCGTCGCAACGCAGCAGCTCCATCAGGTAGCCGCGCTCGTCGGCATGGGCAATCAGTGGCTTGAGCTGTACGCCCTCGATGAGTGGCTTCTCCATCGAGAGGTGATTGTACCCGAATCAAGGGTGGGTGTGGACAAAGCCCCCCACCCTGAATGGCAGGGGGCAACAGTCGCAGGAGCCAGCGAAGCGTCAGTCGATGCTCCACTGGTTGTCGTCGATAGCGCGATAAGTTTGCGCGAATCGCACCTGTTTGGCGTGTCCATCGGCGTAGAGCGCAGCAGTTCCGCCTTGGTAGCGCGTCTGCGCGATCTGGGTATCCCAGTCGCCACAGCCGCCTGGCGCGTTGGGGAAGAGGCTACAGGGGGGCTGCGCACGCCCCTTAGACCAGTGATACGGATGGTTCATATTCGTGGTCTCCTCCCACGGGTCTAAGCACATATCAAAGAACTCCGACACCCAGAACGGGTCGTTCGGGTTATTGATGGGCAGCGGGTTGGGCGGTGTGATGCCCGTGATTTGCACCCACGGGTCGCCGCGCAGGATGGAGTAGACTGTGCTGGCAGGGCGTGCGACAGAAGCCAGCTTGCGTGGCATCGCGGTGAAGAAGCCGTTGCTGGTGAACGATCCCCACATGGCAGGCACACTGCGGTCGGGGTCGGACGGGTCCCACCAGATGTTCTGCTTGTTGCGCAGCCCCCGATCCATCTTGATATACGGCTCCAGCGACGCTTGGTAGTTATGCACCGCCCAGTAGTTCACAGTGCTGGGTAGCCCGCCGATAATCGCCATCGTGAAGGGATAGCCCTCGTCGTAGTCCTGCAGATACATGTTCACGGCGATGCCAATCTGGCGCAAGTTGCTCAGACACTGCGCTTGACGCGCTTTGGCACGCGCCTGTGCGAACACAGGAAACAATATCGCCGCCAGAATCGCGATAATCGCAATCACGACCAGTAGCTCAATCAGTGTGAAGCCGTTGCGTTTCATCATAGCCTCCTGATAGGGGATTGGTGCGCCGCCAAGGATGGCGAACGAGTCGCAAGTAGGGCTTGCCTGCTTGCGCTGTAGGTGGCGTCTGGCGCATCATGCGCCGACAGCCGCCGCCTTCACAGCGCAGCGACAGGTGGCGCGCGAATGCTCCGATGAAACGCAGGATGTACATCAGGAACTACACACGCATAGTGGGGTAGTGGCGCCACTGCCGTAAGTACCAGCAGTAGCACGGGAGACAGTACCGCTTCGGGCAGTTGCACCTGCCCGTGCGTCGCGTGGAATAAGCACACGGGACACTCGCGATGCGCTGCGTGGGTGTCCGCCTCAATCAGCGGGTGTAGCAACTCGGCTGATAAGATGGTAATCAGCCACGCTACTGCTCCCCATACTGCCAAGCGTCGCAGTGTGCGCGCGTGCATACTGGAAGTATACCTCAAAGCGTCCACAAGCGCGCCTGCGCTACGGGCGCGTAGGTGCGCCGATGGGCAGGGCACGCGCCGAACCGCGCCAGCCGCTCCAGATGCTGCGGCGTCGGGTAGCCCTTGTGCTGCGCGAACCGATAGTGCGGGTAGAGGCGGTCTAACTCGCCCATGATGCGGTCGCGTGCGACTTTAGCGAGAATGGATGCTGCAGCAATCGCCGCTTCCGTCGCGTCGCCGCGCACAATCGCCTGCTGGGGCAGGTTCAGCGACGGGATGCGATGCTTGCCATCTACCAGCACGCGCTGGGGCGTGATAGGTAGACTCAGCACAGCGCGTCGCATCGCCAGCAAGCTTGCCTGCAGGATATTCAGGCGTTCAATCTCGCGGGGGCTGGCGACGCCAATCGCCCAAGCGACAGACTCGCGCCGAATCGCGATGTAGAGCCGTTCACGCTGCGCAGGGCTGAGCTGCTTACTATCCGCCAAGCCCGCAATTGTGGGGCAAGACGGCAGCACCACACACGCCGCAACCACCGGCCCAGCGATTGGACCGCGCCCTGCCTCGTCCACGCCTGCGACCCACATCGTTGATATTGTGGCACGCGCGCCCCTCGCTACGCAAGTGGGCTATGAAAGGGGATGAGGTATCCTGCGAACGCGCCGATAGTAGCCGTATGCGCCCAGCACTGCCGCCAGCAACACGCCGCCCACCAACGCTATCTCCTGAAGCAAGTCGGATAGGAGAAAGATTGTTAGAGGAAACAGCGGGATAGCCAACCCACTCAGTGGGATCCCAACCACTGCCCAGCCCAGTCCATTCAAACCTGCGCCCAAAGTCGCCAAGAGCATCCCCACACCCATGCCCAGCACCAGGCAGACAAGCAGAATGCGAAACCACACAAGCACAAAACCGCCCTCACGCTTCACCAGCACACCTGCCACAACCGCTGCAGGGATCGCTGCCGATAAACCCGCCGTGCCCCAGAACCAGAACACCCACCAATATTGCCCATCGCGCATCACCTCAGGATTGCTATAGACCATCACCCCGTTGAGTATTTGTGGGGTAGCGAGTGCGCCCGTCAGCAGCGTCAGGACAACGCTCAGCAGCACAACCGCCCCGCGTGGATAGCCCACATCGTTCATGGCATGATGATACCTTAACTGCTTGTCTGGCATCGTTTTGCAATAGCGTTGGAAGTGGCGGCTCAGAAATGCGGCGACCGCTGGCTCTGCTTGAAACGCGCAGAGAGCGGGTACACTACTGTTAAATGTCGCGCATGGCATGTCAGCAAGGTGTCTCACCGCGCCCCTCGCGCGTACGGCGCATCTTCTGGGCGATGTTTTGGGTGATATTCTGGCTGAGCGGGCTGCTGCTGGGCAGTGCGCTGGGCTACCTGCACTTTGCCAGCGAGGGCACGGTTAGTCGCGCTGTCGTTGCCTACATCAAAGGCGAAACGAAGCCCGAAAACGCCTTCCCTGGCAAACGCAAACTCACGCTCCTGATTGTGGGCGCGGACGAGAACCGCGACCACCGCAAGCGCGTGGTGAACACGATGGCGCGCACCGATACGATTGTCGTGGCGCAGGTGGACTTCGTGAACCAGCGCATCCACGCGCTCTCCATCCCCCGTGATACACTGGTGCGCATCCCCCGACACGGCTGGGGTAAAATCAACTCTGCCCACGCGCTTGGCGGACCGCAACTGCTGGTAGAGACTGTCAGCACCCTGCTGGGCAACCTGCAGATTGACGAGCTAGTGATTGTCAGCTACAAAGCCTTCGAGGAAGCCGTCGACGCGCTGGGCGGCGTGACGATTGAAGTCGAGAAGCGCATGCGCTACCACGACAACTGGGGCGACCTGCATGTGGACTTGGAACCGGGCGTGCAACATCTCAACGGCAAGCAGGCGTTGGGCTATGTGCGGTACCGCCACACCGATAGCGACTTCCACCGCATCGAGCGGCAGCAGAAGTTTATGCGCGCTGTCAAGGAACGGTTGAAAGACCCCAGCGTGTGGATGCGCGCCCCGCAGGTGTTAGCCGCAGCCCTGCGCCACACACGCACTACGATGGACTTCGAGCAGCTGCTTGCCCTCGCGCTGTTCGCCCGCCAACTCAGCGACGAGCAAATCCGCACCGAGACGCTCCC
>JARJMV020000292.1 GCA_029335935.2 bacterium | reverse complement strand
TGCGCAGATAGAGCGCGTGTCCCTGCGTGTTGGGTTCCTTGTTGGTGGGGCTAAGCACTTCAATCACGGCGACGAGGCGCATCTGTTGGGTGGTGTCGTAGATGTGGACTGCGCCTTCGGTGTGTTGGCGGGCTTCGGCTTGGAGCAGGAGTGGCGGGTCGTAGGTGTCGGGGCGTGTGGCGACGCTGGCGCTGGTGGAGTGGGTTGCTTGTAGCAGGGCGACATCGGGCACGATGGCGCGTTGGCTTTCCTCGATGTAGACGCGCTCCTCGATGTTGACGAAGTAGCGCGGACGCAACTGGGTCTGCAGGTCGTTGCGCAGATAGGTAATCAGTGTGTGATGTACGCCGCCCCAGAAGCGTCGCTGCTCCAGATAGGGGTTCATGCCAGGGAACGGGTTGGTCATCGTGCGTCGCCTCCGATGGAATTATACCGTTTTCACGGCTTGCTGGAGTCGGCTGTATTCTTGAGGGTTGATTTTGTTGCCTGTGTGGTCGGTACAGTAGAAGCTCAGCACGGCGCGCCCTGCCCACAGCCCGAAGCGTGCGCTGTGGATGTTCCAACCCAGTTGTGAGAGCGCGTAGGCGGCTCGGTAGAGTGCGCCCAAGTCGGGCGCGGTGTGTAAATCGACCACAGTGTAGGTTTCGGAGGCGTCGTCGTGGATTTGGAGTTGGCTCACGCGCAGGGGCGCGTCGGGGTCTTTCCCGTGTTCGCGCAGCAAATCGGCGACAGCGCGTTCGCCCAGCAACACTTGGCGCAGGGCGCGTTCCAAGATGGCGCACTGGTTCGGCGAGAGCGGGCGCGAGCGGACGGTGATGCCCAGTGTGTCCAGCGCGATGCGTGGCGCGTCCTCACGGGTCAGCACCCGCGCCCACACGACCTCCATATCGAACGCATAGAGCGCGCCTGCGATCTTGCTCAACAGTCCGGGGCGCGGATCATCGAAGGTACACAGGGTCAGTTCGGTGTAGGGTAGGTCGGGTGCGCTGTGGAACTCCACCACAGGTCCCTCGCCTGCCCGCACGCGCTGGATGTAGTGGATGTGCAGGCTAATCTGTTCGGGGGGCGTGTTCAGCAGGTAGCTGGAGGGCATCTGTTCGATAAGGGCAGCGACGGCGGCGTCGGCAATCGGGTGTTGGGCAAGGGCGCGTTGCAGGCGTTTGCGCACGGCGGTCAGCGTAGGCGTCTCGTCGGGCAAACCCTCTTCGAGCGCACGCAGGCTGCGACGATACAGCTCCTGCAGGAAGCTCGCCTGCGCGGGCGTCCAGATGCGTTCGCCCACCGCTTGCGTGTCGGCGCAGGTCAGTAAGTAGAGCATCTGCAGTCGTTCAGGCGTGTTCACGAGGCGCGTGAACTCGCGGATGGTCTCGGGCAGGTGCAGGTCACGCTGGCGGGCGGTTTGCGCCATCAGCAGGTGGTGGCGCACCAGAAACTCCACTTCGGAGATCTCTGCTTCGCTCCAGCCGATGACTTGCAGGCTTTGGCGGACGATAGCCGCGCCTGAGTCAGCGTGCGGACGCGTGCGATCCACCTTGCCCGCGTCGTGGAGCAAGAGCGCCATATAGAGCAGTTCGGGCGCGGGCAGCTGTTCCAGGATAGTGCGCCAGAGCGGGTTGCCTTCACCTTGGGCATAGGCGTCTAAGTGGTGGATTGCCTGCAGGGTATGCTCGCCGACGGTGTAGTCGTGGGTGGGGTCGTCTGCGGGCAGGGTCATGAGAGGCGCGAAGGGTGGGAACGCCCAGCCCAGCACGCCGAGCCGCGCCATCGGCTCCAGCACGCGATACACCTCGCCAGGGCGGCTGAGCAGTTCGCGCAGGGTCGCGCCGACCAAGTGGGTCGCAGGTGGCTCGGCGAGGGTCTCCAGACGCGCCTCAATCGCCGCGCTCAATCCGAGTTGATACCGTTGCGCCAGCAGGAAGCAGAGCAGTCGCCACTCGGGGGGTTCTTTGTCCAACGCGGGCGCAGGCGTGATCTGGCGGTTCACGCTATCGAGTCCGACACCGAGCACCAGTGGCGCGTTCGCGAGCCGCTCGACGCCACGCGCGGTCAAGCGGGCATGGTCGCCCAGCGCGGTGTAGACCTCGCGCATGAGCGTCTTGCGTTCGATGCCCAGCCGCTCGGCAAGTTCGCTCTGCTTGGTGAGCGTGAGCTGTTCGCGCGCCTCACCACTGATGGCATGTAGCAGGGCGCGATAGCGTTGGAGCGCGCAGGTGGCGCAGTCCAGCGCGTCCGCCTCGCCCTGCGATAGGATGCGCTCATCCACCAGCGTTTCGAGGACGCGCTCGTGGGGCACACCGTAGCGGGCTTGTGCCATCCAGTTGAGTGTGTGGCGGTCGCGCAGCCCACCGCGCCCCTCTTTCAAGTTCGGCTCGGCGCGCAGGATACCCGACCCCAGCCTCGCCCAACGCGCCTGACACTCGCGATAACGCTCCAGCGTGAAACCTGTAGGGTCCAAACTGCGCCAGAATCGCGCCTCGAACGCCTCCCCAAGCTCAGGGTTGCCCTCAATCGAGCGCATTTCCAGCAGCCCTGTGCGAGTTTTGTGGTCTAAGGTGTCCAAGTCGTCCATCAGGCGGTAGGCGTAGCCGACTTTGAGACGCGCATCCGTGTAAAACACCTGCATCATCGCGTGGAAGAGGCGTTTGACAAGCCGTTCGGTGAACGGGTCGCCCTCCTGGGTCGGGACGAAGGTGAGATCGATATCGGAGTAGGGAGCGAGTTCGCGTCGCCCGTAGCCTCCTGTCGCAAGGATGAGGAGGGGACTAACGCTGGGCGGGTTCGCTTCGCGGGCGGCGTGCGCCCATGCCCGCTGATACAGTGCGCGCAGCGTGTTGTCTAACACTGTCGCGTACTGCGTCATCCACCCTGCTATCGGCGCGGAGCCGCTGAGTAGCGCCTCGATCAGATGTTGACGCGCGGCAACAAGCTGCTCCGCAACGCGCTCGTAGCGGTCGGAGACCGTATGCATCGACACAGAGTGTACCTACTATTTATCGATTGCGACCTGCACGCGCTTGCGCAGAGCGGCTTGCGCCGCCGCCAGACGCGCAATCGGCACGCGGAACGGCGAGCAACTCACATAGTCCAGCCCTACCTCGTGGCAGAACTCGATCGAGTCGGGGTCGCCGCCATGCTCACCGCAGAGGCCCACCTTCAAATCGGGGCGCACCGCCCGACCCAAGTCGAACGCCATGCGGATTAACTTGCCTACGCCGTCGCGATCCAGCGTGACGAACGGGTTCTCAGGCAGGATTTTATGTTCCACATAGTAGGCGAGGAACTTGCCTTCGGCGTCGTCGCGGCTGAAGCCGAAAGTGGTCTGCGTAAGGTCGTTTGTGCCGAACGAGAAGAACTGCGCGTACTGTGCGATTTCGTCGGCGGTGAGCGCGGCGCGCGGGATCTCGATCATCGTGCCGAACTTGTAGTCCACGCGCACGCTCTCGCGCTCCATCACCTCTTTGGCGACGCGCTCAAGCTGCTCGCGGGCGAGCTGGAGCTCGTTCACATGCCCCACCAGCGGGATCATAATCTCCACATGGGGTTCGTAGCCGCGTCGCGCGGCTTCCGCTGCCGCCTCCAGGATCGCCGTGACCTGCATCTCCACGATTTCAGGGTACAGCAGCGACAGGCGCACGCCGCGCAAGCCGAGCATCGGGTTCGCCTCATGCAGCTCCTCCACGCGCTGCAGCAGGCGGCGTTTCTCGGCAAGCTCCGCCGAGTCGGGCACGGTGATTTCCAGCTGCGTCACCTCGCGGATTAAGTCTTCATAGCGCGGCAGGAACTCGTGTAGTGGCGGGTCGATCAGGCGGATGGTCACGGGCAGCCCACGCATCACCTCGAAGATTTCAAAGAAGTCCTGTCGCTGGAAGGGGAGCAGGCGGCTAAGGGCGTCGCGTCGCTCCTTCTCCGTTTTGACCAGGATCATCTCCTGCATAATCGGGAGGCGTTGCTCGCCGAAGAACATATGCTCGGTGCGTGCCAGCCCGATGCCTTCCGCGCCGAATTCGCGGGCTTGGGCGGCGTCGTGCGGGTTGTCGGCGTTGGCGCGCACGCGCAGTCGCCGAAACTCGTCCGCCCACTGCAGCAGCAGGTGCAGTTCGGCACTCAGTTCTGGCTCGACAGTGGGCACTGCGCCTAAGTAGACCTTGCCCGTGCTGCCATCGATGCTGATGAAGTCGCCCTCACGCACGGTAATCTGTTCGCCGTTCCTCTCGACGGTGAACAGGTTCTCGTGTTCGTCGACGCTGATGGCTTCGCAGCCTGCCACGCACGGGATGCCGAACCCGCGCGCGACGACGGCGGCGTGGCTGGTCATTCCCCCGCGCGCGGTCAGAATGCCTTTGGAAGCGAGCATGCCGCCCACATCGTCGGGGTTGGTTTCGGGGCGCACGAGGATAACGGCTTCTGTTTTGCCTTGCTCCATCGCGCGTCTGGCGGCGAACACGGCGCGTCCGCTGGCTGCGCCGGGCGATGCGCCCAGCCCCTGCGCCAGCAGGGGATACTCGCCCGTTGCCAACGCCTGCTCGTCTAAGTGGGGGTGCAGCAGCTGGTCTAAATGGCTCGCTTGCACGCGCAGGACTGCCTCGTCGCGCCCGATGAGTCCCTCATGTACCATGTCGACGGCGATTTTGACGGCGGCGCGCCCCGTGCGCTTGCCCACGCGACACTGGAGCATCCATAGTCGCCCGCGCTCCACAGTGAACTCCAAGTCCATCATATCGCGGTAGTGGCGCTCCAGTCGCTCGGCGATTTCGAGGAACTGTTGGTACACTTCGGGCATCCGCTCTTGGAGTGCGCTGAGGGGCAGCGGGGTGCGCACGCCGGCCACCACATCCTCGCCCTGCGCGTTGGGCAGGAACTCGCCGTACAACTCGCGCTCGCCTGTGGAGGGGTTGCGCGTGAACGCCACGCCCGTGCCCGAATCGTCGCCCATGTTGCCGAACACCATCGCCTGCACATTGCACGCCGTGCCGAGATCGTGCGGGATTTTCTCGCGCTCGCGGTAAATCACAGCGCGCTCGTTGTTCCACGAGCGGAACACCGCCTCAATCGCCATCTTCAGCTGCTGATAGGGGTCTTCAGGGAACTCTTTGCCCTGCTCGCGCACTATCTGTTTGAACTCGGCGACCAGCCCTTTGAGGGCGTCGGCAGGCACTTCGGTATCTTGCTTGACGCCGAGCCGATGCTTGAGCGCGTCGAACCGCTCTTCGAACAGCTGCTTGGGGATGTCCATCACCACATCGCTGAACATCATCACGAATCGGCGATAGGCGTCGTACACGAAGCGCGGATTGTTGGTGAGTTTAATCATGCCCTCGGCGGTGGCGTCGTTCAAGCCGAGATTGAGAATCGTGTCCATCATGCCGGGCATGGAGAACTTGGCGCCAGAGCGCACGGAGACGAGCAGGGGGTTGCTGGCGTCGCCGAACTTTTTGCCCACGCGCCCTTCCACGATTTGCATCTTTTCGCGCACTTCCTGCATCAAGCCGTCGGGCAGACGCTGGCGCTTCATGTAGCCGCGACACACATCGGTCGTAATCGTGAAACCTGGGGGTACGGGCAGTCCAATATTGGTCATCTCAGCGAGGTTCGCCCCCTTCCCGCCGAGTAGATCGCGCATGTCTGCGCTACCCTCGTCAAACAGATAGACTCGCTTCATAGTTGCCTCCTCTAAAATGGTAATGGCGCGCGACGGCGGCGTCTGCATTCGCGCCCACGCCGTTGGGGAGCGAACCCACATATATTAGGGCATGTTTCAGCAGGGACGCCGACGCTACGTGGGG
>JARJMV020000288.1 GCA_029335935.2 bacterium | reverse complement strand
CTTAAGCTCTGTGCCAGCGACGCTGAGCTGGTTCGGGTGGCTGCTGTTAGGAGTAGAGCGGATACGCGAGCGCGGTTTTCAGGGCGTGTGGGCGTTCGCTGTGCCAGTCGGCATGATGCAGTTGGCGGGACACTTGCAGTTTGCGTTCTATGGCCTGCTGATGAGCCTGCTCTACGCACTCTACTGGGGATATGAGACGCGCGCGCAGGGCGGGTGGTTTCTCTATGCGCTTGCGCTGAGCGTCGGCTATACCAGCGGCGCGATGGTAGCGGCTGTCCAACTGCTGCCCACGCTGGAGCTGTCGGGCTATAGCCATCGGCAGGCGGTTCCGACGGAGGCGGGTTATGAGGCGTATGTGCGCAATGCGCTGCCGCTGTTTCATCTCATCACGGCGTGGTTCCCGAACGCCTATGGCGTGCTGCGCGAGGGCGGCTACTGGGGGGCGGTGCATTATGCGGAACTCGCGATGTCGGTGGGGGCGTTCGGGCTGCTACTGGTGTTGATGGGCGTGCGGCGACGGGGGCAAGGCGCGTTCTGGCTGGGCGTGGGGCTACTCGCGCTGCTGATTGCGCTCGGAACGCCTCTGACGAAACTGCTCTACTTCTATCTGCCGGGCTACAGTGCGACGGGTTCGCCTGCGCGTGTACTGGGCCTGTGGGCGTTCAGCGTGGCGATATTGGCGGCATACGGCTCTCAGGCGGTGGGCGTCTGGAAGCGTGCGCTCGCCGTCTGGGTGGGGGGATTGGTGTTCGTTGCGCTGCTAACAGGGCTGACCCTGCCGCAGGGGGTGTCGCTCGACGCGCTCCGAGAAGGCGTGTTGCGCGACCTTGAGCTCTACTTCGGAGTGGGGTTGACGGCGGGCGTCGTCAGCGTGGCGAGTCGGTCACGGGGTCTTCGCTCGGACATGCTGCCAGTCGTTTTGGCGGTGGTTCCGTTAATTGTCTGGGCGAACCTACCGCGCAGTGCGCCGCTGGCGGCGGTCTATCCGTCCCTGCCTGAGTTGCCCGTGCTGCAGAGGGGCGAGCGTATCGCTGCGCTGAACACGCGTTGGAGCCTCTACGAGCCGCCGCCTGCCCGTATGCCCCCGAACACGCCCGTCGCCTATCGCCTCCCCGATGTCGGCGGGTACGACTCGCTGCTCACGCGCCATTACAAACGCTTTCTGGACTTGCTGAACGGTCAGGACAGCGCGCCCCCTGAGAACGGCAACATGCTCTTTGTGAAGACGCTGAACCCTGCGCTTGCCCGCTTGCGCGTGCGCGCCGTTCTCACGCCTGACGGCTGGTTGAGCCTACCTCCTGCGCCGCCGCGATTGCAACCGCTGGAGCTGTTGCCCCACGAGGAAGCCGTATGGTCGCGCTTACAGCAGAACCCTTTCCCAGACGCCATCCCTGTCTTCGGTGCGCAGGCGCAGCGCGCCCTGCAGCAATACGGTCAAGGCACGCTCGCGACGAACCCTACCGTCGAGTGGCAAATCTATCGTGCGAACATCCTGCGCCTGCGCGTGGTGAATCCGACCTCACAGACCAGTTGGCTACTGATTACCGACGCTTGGTATCCTGGCTGGCAGGCGACCGTGAACGGCGAGTCGGCGCCCCTGCTTCGGGCGAACGGCGCCTTCCGCGCTGTGCCTGTGCCGGCGGGCGAGGCGATTGTGGAAATGCGCTTCCTGCCGCGAAGTGTTCGCATCGGCGCGCTTCTGAGCGGCTTGGGCGTCGTGCAGATGGGCGCGTTGGCTTTGGCGCGCAGGCGTGGGGTAAAATAGACTTGCATGCTTCTGATTATCGGTGGCGCGGGCTACATTGGCTCGCACATGGTGAAATATCTGCTTCAAAAGGGCGAGCGCGTGGCGGTTTTGGATAACTTCGCCACGGGACACAAAGGCGCGCTTGCGGGCGGCGTTCTGGAGCAGGGCGACCTGCGCGACCCCGAAACGCTGAATCGCGTCTTTCGCGCCTACGCTATCGAGTGCGTCTTCCACTTCGCGGCGTTCATCTTCGCGGGCGAATCGATGCGCGACCCTGCCAAGTACTACGACAATAATGTGCTGGGCTGCCTACGCCTGATGGAGGCGATGCGTCAGCACGGCGTGTCGCAGATTATCTTCTCGTCCACCGCGGCGGTGTACGGCGAGCCGATGGCGGTTCCCATCCCCGAAACGCACCCGCTGAACCCGACCAACACCTACGGCGAGACGAAGCGCGTGATGGAGGGAATGTTGCGCTGGTACGGACAGGCGTACGGGGTGCGCTCGATGGCGTTGCGCTATTTCAACGCGGCAGGGGCAGACCCCGACGGCGAGCTGGGCGAAGACCACCGCCCCGAAGAGCATCTGATTCCGCTCACGCTGTTCGCCGCGCTGGGCAGGCGCGAGTCGATCTCCGTGTTCGGTACAGATTATGACACACCCGACGGCTCCTGCCTTCGCGACTATGTGCATGTAGGGGATCTCTGCGAGGCGCACTATTTAGCGTTGCGGCGGCTGCGCGCAGGCGCGCGCAGCGATGTCGCCAACTGGGGCAACGGACAGGGCGACTCGGTGCGGGAAGGGATACG
>JARJMV020000283.1 GCA_029335935.2 bacterium | reverse complement strand
AGTATCCGCCGTTGCTGGCTGGGGCAGGAAAGGCATACCAAGCCGACGCTCTGGCTCTGGCAGGCAACATAGACGCCGATTTGTTTTACTTAGACCCAACCTACAATCAGCACTCATACCTGGCGAACTATCATGTGTGGGAGACTTTGGCGCGATGGGACCAGCCTGAAACCTACGGGGTGGCGCGCAAGCGCATCGATGTAAAGACGCGCAAGAGCGTGTTCAACTCGCGCACGCAGGCGTTCGAGGCGATGGCGCGCCTCGTGAGCCAGATACGCGCACAGCACTTGCTGGTGTCGTTCAACAACGAGGGCTACCTCTCCCGCGACGCCCTCGAGACCATCCTGCGCGATTGGGGCTATGTCGTATGCTTTGAACGCGCCCATCGTCGGTATGTGGGGGCGCTCATAGGCATTCACAACCCACAAGGCGAGAAGGTCGGTCAGGTCTCGCACACCCACAACCGAGAGAGGCTGTTTCTGGCAACGAAGCATAAAGCGGTGTACGAGACGCTCGCAACACAGACGCGCCCGCCCAGCGACGACAAGCAGCCGCCTCTGGGGTAGACCGCGCCCGTTCGTTCAGGTACAATATCGCTTACTATGCAGGGCGGAGTAATGCAGGAACTGTACGACCCGAAACCGATTGAACCGAAGTGGCAACAACGCTGGCGCGAGGCGAAACTGTTCCGCACGGAAGAAGACCCCAGCAAGCCGAAGTGCTATGTGCTGGAGTTCTTCCCCTACCCCTCGGGCGATGGGCTAAGCGTCGGGCACTGCCGCAACTACATCCCCGCCGATACGCTGGCGCGCTATATGCGCATGCGCGGCTACTGCGTGCTGCACCCGATGGGCTGGGACGCCTTCGGACTGCCCGCCGAGAACGAAGCCATCAACAAAGGCTCCCACCCCAAACACACCGTGCCCCGCTATGTCGCCAACTACAAACGCCAGATGAACCTCATCGGGCTGTCCTACGACTGGGAGCGCGAAATCAACTCCAGCACGCCCGAATACTACAAGTGGACGCAGTGGTGGTTCCTGCAGCTCTACAAGCGCGGGCTGGCATACCGCGCCAATGCCCCCGTCAACTGGTGCCCCCGATGCCGCACCGTGCTCGCCAACGAGGAAGTGGAAGGCGGCAAGTGCTGGCGGTGCGGCGCGCCCGTGCATAAACGCGATATGCCCCAGTGGTTCTTCAAAATCACTGCCTACGCCGACCGCCTGCTCCAAGACCTCGACGAACTGGATTGGTCTGAAGGCATCAAGCAGATGCAACGCAACTGGATTGGACGCAGCGAGGGCGTGGCGTTCGAAATGCAGGTGCAGGGACGCCCCGACCTCAAGTTCCAAGTGTTCACCACGCGCATCGACACCGTGTTCGGCATGACCTTCGCCGTGCTTGCCCCCGAACACCCGCTGGTGGACGCAATCACCACACCCGAGCAACGCGACGCCGTGAACGCCTACCGCGAGCAAGCCCGACGCCTCGACGAGACCACCCGCCAATCCACCGAACGCGAGCGCACAGGCGTCTTCACTGGGGCTTACGCCATCAACCCCGTGAACGATGAACCCGTGCCCATCTACATCGCCGACTATGTGCTGATGACCTACGGCACGGGCGCGATTATGGCAGTGCCCGCTCACGACGAACGCGACTACGATTTCGCCCGCAAATACGGTCTGCCAATCAAAGTGGTGATTGCGCCGTCCGACGCGAATGAATCGCGATTCAACGACGAGGGATCGTCGTCCGAGGGCGCCTCTGTGCCTCCGTGCTACACGGGCGATGGGGTGATGGTGAATTCGGGGGCGTTCAGCGGGTTATCCAATCGCGAGGGTATGGAGCGGCTTGCCGAGTGGTTCGAGGCGCAGGGGATAGGACAGCGCCAGGTGCAGTATCGCCTGCGCGACTGGTTGATTAGTCGCCAGCGCTACTGGGGCGCGCCCATCCCCATCATCCACTGCCCGCACTGCGGTGAAGTGCCCGTGCCCGAAGCGCAGTTGCCCGTGCTGCTGCCCGATGTGGAGCAGTATCAGCCGTCGGGCACAGGCGAGTCGCCGCTGGCAGCCATCCCCGAGTTCGTGAACACCACCTGCCCCCAGTGCGGACAGCCCGCCCAACGCGAGACCGACACCATGGGCGGTTTCGCCTGCAGCAGCTGGTACTTCCTGCGCTTCTGCGACCCCCACAACGACCGCGAACCCTTCAGCCAAGAGAAAGTGCGCTACTGGATGCCAGTGGACTACTATGTGGGTGGCGCGGAACACGCCGTGATGCACCTGCTCTACGCGCGGTTCTGGACGAAGGTGGGCTACGACGCGGGGTTCGTGCCCGTCAAGGAGCCGTTCTACCGCCTGCGCAATCAGGGGATGGTGCTGGCGCTGACGCCCTACCGACCGCCGCGCCCCGACGAGACCCTGCGCGAGGGCGAGACGGGCATCCTCGTGCGACGCGACCAACTGGAGTCGATGAGCGACGCCGAGAAAGCCCAGCTCACCTGGGTCTGGGAGAAGATGTCGAAGTCCAAATACAATGTCGTCACGCCCGACGAGATTGTGGAGCGCTACAGCGCGGACACCCTGCGGTTGTACGAGCTGTTCGTTGCGCCGTTCGACACGGCGATTGAGTGGAAGGAAGAGGGCGTGAAGGGGATGTATCGCTTCTTGGGGCGCGTGTGGCGGCTGATGGGGGCAATCCGTCCGTGCTTTGTGCGCGATTGGCGCGTGATTTTGAACGAGAGCTGCCAGTCGCCTGAGTGCCCACTGGACGAGTCGGCGCGGAAAATGCGCCAGCGCACGCACGCCAGCCTCAAAAAACTCCACCAAGACATCCCCGACTTCAAGTTCAACACGGCGGTCGCGACGCTGATGGAGTGGTTCAACGACTTGGAGGCGTACTGGAAGCGTGTGAACCACTCGCCCTGCTGCGCCGACGCGATGGCGGTGGTCAGCGAGGCGGTGGAGTGCTTCATACTGGCGTTGTCGCCGTTCGCGCCGCACATCGCCGACGAGCTGTGGGAGCAATACGGCTTTGAGGGCTTCACCCTGCAGCAGCGCTTCCCCGACTACGACGAGGCGTTGGCGCGTGCGGAAGCGTTCGAGCTGGTGATACAGGTCAACGGCAAGGTGCGCGACAAGCTGATAGTTCCTGCCGACATTTCGCGCGAGGCGATGGAGCGATTGGCGTTGGAGAGTCCGCGCGTGCAGGCGCACTTGCAGGGCAAGCCCCCGCGCAAGGTGATTGTGGTGCCGGGCAAGTTGGTGAATGTGGTGGTGTCGGGCGGCTAAGGCGCAGGTGCGTCGCACACCACGCGCAACCCCACAAACGGCGCGTCCGACAGCCACCAACGGCTCTTGGGGTACTGCGGGTCGGTCATGTTCCAGTCGGGGGTCTGGCGTGCGCGTGCGCCTGGGTGCACCTGCTGCGGCTTGTCCATAAACGAACCGCCACACGCCACCGCCTTGCCCTCCAAGTCCACACACCACTCCATCACATTCCCCAACATATCGTAGAGTCCCCAAGCGTTGGGTTGCTTCTGTTTCACCTTGTGGGGCTTGACATCGGAGTTCTCCAGGTGCCACGCCATCGTATCGAGCGTTTCGCGGGGGAGCGTCTCGCGTGGGAG
>JARJMV020000265.1 GCA_029335935.2 bacterium | reverse complement strand
CTACAGGCGTACCCTCTGCCAGCCCTGTCGCCTGCGATGCCGACGCCGACACGCGCCCCGTAATCTCGGGCGATTCATGTACGGTGGGGCACCAGTCACGCGGCAGCTCCAAGAAGTCCAGCCTATCATACGCCCAGTCGCGGCGGGGGACGCTCTACAACTCGGTTCCCGCTGCGGCCGAAACCTCCGTGGCCGACTCGCCAGTGAGGCGGGAGCGGAGGAAATCCGGCGGCAACAGCACCTGTCGCACCCGCGCCGAGTGTTCGGGTTCGAGGCTGCGCAGCCAGACAATCGTGCCCGCCTGCACGCCCCTCCGCACGGGGGTCAGGGTCGTCTCCAGCACGGTGCGCTCGCCGACGCGCTCGGTAATCCACGCGCATTCGGCGGCGGTGCGCTGGTCGCACCAGAGGAGTGCGGGGCGGATCGACTCGCCGCGCTCATCCAGAAACACTGAGCCGTGCATCTGCCCGCTCAGCCCGACGCCGCGCACCTGCTGAGCAGCGACGCCTGATTGGCTAAGCACAGCGCGTATCGCGTGGCAAGTTGCGCGCCACCAGTCATCTGGGTCTTGCTCCGCCCACAGGGGCTGGGGAGTGTAAAGCGGATACGACTCGCTCGCGCTGGCGACGACACTGCCCTGCGCATTAATCAGCAACGCCTTTACGCCCGATGTGCCCAAATCGACGCCCAGCAGATACATAGAGATCATGTTATTTTGTTCGGACGGAACTCCTGCTGATTATGCCTCTAGTTGCTCCAATCGTGCTTTGAGCCGTGCGTGTTTATCGAGCAGCTCGCGCTCCTGTTGGCGGGTCTCCTGCACCACTTCGGGCTTGGCGCGTTCCACAAACTGGGGGTTGCGCAGTCGCGCCTGCACTTGCTTGATTTCGGCTTCCACTTTGGCGAGTTCTTTCTGCAGGCGTTCACGCTCGCGGGTGACATCGACCAGCCCTGCGATGGGCAGGAACACCTCTGCGCCTGTAGCGGGGTTCATCAACGCGCGCTCGGTCGGCTGCCCGAAGCGCACCTCCGCGCACCATGCGAGGTGTCCTATCATGCTGGCGTGGCGTTGCAGGCGTTCTGCGCTTTCCCTGTCGGTCGGGTTCAGCCACACGACGGGAATTGGTGCGCCGGGAGTGATTTTCACCTCCGCGCGCAGGTTGCGTATCGCGCGTACCGCCTCGAACACCTGGGCGATTTCGGCTTCAGCAGCGTCATCGATGCGCTCAGGGTTTGCGACGGGGAATCGCGCCTTGCACAGGGCAGGCTCCTGTTCGCTGGCGCCAATCGCCTGCCAGAGCTCCTCGGTGATATGGGGCATGTAGGGGTGTAGCAGGCGCAGCAGCTGGTCGAACAGGTATACCAGCATCGCCTGTGTCTGCTCGCGGCGGGCGGGGTCGTGCAGGCGCGGCTTGACGGCTTCGATATACCAGTCGCACACCTCGCTCCAGATCAATTCGTACAGCGCGTTGGCGCCGTCGTCGAAGCAGTAGCGGGTGAGGGCATCCTGCACGGTTTGAATCGTGCGCTGCAGGCGGCTGAGCACCCAGCGATCGAGCGCGTCGGCAGGTTGCACCCCATGCATACGCAGAGCAGGCACATCCGCGCCCTCCAGATTCATCAGCACGAAGCGCGTGGCGTTCCACACTTTGTTGGCGAAATTGCGCGCGCTCACCACACGGTCTTCATAAAAGCGAATCGACTGCTGCATGCCCGCCTGTTGCAGTAGCGACCAGCGCAGGGCGTCCGCACCGTACTTCTCAATCAGCTCCAGTGGGTCTATCCCAGTGCCCAACGACTTGGACATTCGCTTGCCTTCCTTGTTGAGCACAGTGGCGTGGATGTATACATCGCGGAACGGGATATCGCCCTTGAAATAGAGCCCCGTCATCACCATCCGCGCCACCCAAAGATAGAGGATTTCCTGCGCGGTGATCAGTACATCGGTCGGGTAGAACAGGCGCAGCTCGTCCGTATCGCGGGGCCAGCCCAGCACGGTGTGGGGCCAGATGGCAGATGAGAACCAGGTATCCAGCACATCGGGATCGCGCACGAGGCGCGTGCTGCCGCAGCGCGGGCACTGCTTCGGCGCACGCTTCTGCACAATCGGGCTTTCGCGCCGCAGCGGTCGCCCCGATTCGTCGAAGTTCTGTGGGTGGCAATCGATGCAGTACCATGCGGGGATCTGATGTCCCCACCAGAGCTGGCGCGAGATACACCAATCGCGAATGTTCTCCATCCAGTGGAGGTACATCTCCTCGTAGCGTTCGGGCATAAAGTGGATTTTGCCCTGCTTGACCACCTCGATAGCCGGCTGCGCGATGCTTTGCATGCGGCAGAACCACTGCTCGCTCAGCAGCGGCTCGATGACCGTGTGGCATCGCTCGCAGCGCGTCAGGGGCACGGTATAGTCTTCTATGCGCTCTAAGTACAGGTTTTCTTGCAAATCTTGTACAATCTGTCGGCGCGCCTCGTAGCGGTCTAAGCCGTGATATTTCTGGAGGTAGGGGTTGTCAGGCGCGTTGAGCGGCTCGGTATTGATAGTTCCGTCCAGATTCATAATCACGGGGCGTGGGAGGTTGTGTCGCTGCCCGATGTCGAAGTCGTTGGGGTCGTGTGCAGGGGTGACTTTCACCGCGCCTGTGCCGAATTCGGGGTCGGGGTACGGGTCGGCGATGAGCGGGATAAGTTTCTCCACCAGCGGGAGGCGTAGCGACTTGCCGATTAGCCCTTGATAGCGTTTGTCGGCGGGGTTCACCGCAACCGCCACATCGCCCAGCATCGTTTCAGGGCGCGTGGTCGCCACCACCACATAGCCAGAACCGTCCTCGAACGGGTAGCGGATGTGATAGAGTTTGCCGGGCTCGTCCGACTGCTCCAGTTCGATGTCGGAGAGCGCTGTATAACAGCGGGGGCACCAGTTAATCACGCGCTCGCCAATATAGAGATGTCCATCATGCCACCAGCGCACGAACACCTCCAGCACGGCGTCGGCATACTCAGGGTCTAAGGTGAATCGAGTGTAGCGCCAATCATACGAGCAGCCGAGTTTGCGGAACTGCATCAGAATCGTGTTGCCGTACTGTTCGCGCCACTGCCACACGCGCTCCAGGAACTTTTCGCGCCCCAAATCGTGGCGGGTTAGCCCCTCCTTGCGCAGCTCGCGCTCCACCACATTCTGCGTGGCGATGCCAGCGTGGTCGGTGCCAGGCACGCACAGCACATTGTAGCCCTGCATCCGTTTCCAGCGCAGCAGTACATCGTGGATGGCGTTGTTGAGCGCGTGTCCCATGTGTAGCGAGCCAGTGATGTTGGGGGGCGGGATGGTGATGCAGTAGCGTGGTCGCTCATCGTCAGCGACCGTCGCCTCGAAATCGCCGCGCTGCAGCCACCACTGGTAGCGCCTCTCCTCCACCTGATGCGGGTCGTAAGTCTTGGGCAACTCGTACATGGCAAAAACTATTGTACCTGCTGTGCGTCCTCCCTTGAGCGATTTACGACCCCCTTGACTTTTGGCACGGTTTAGGTACAATTAGTATTATGGACACGCCGCAACGACGGCTGCCGGAATTCGTGCGCGCCGCCGTCGAGCAAAGGATAGGCAACACGGATATTGAGTTTGCCTTAGCGTCCGACTTGTCGCCAGAGGGGCGGTTCGGTGAAAGTTGGCTCATTCTGGCGAACGACACCCTGCTAACCCTGCGCGTTGAGCCTACCCTTGTCGAGACCAGCACCAGCGCGCGTTTGCCGTGGCTGCGCAAGAACAACAGTCGCAACGGCGCGTACACGAACGGCGCGTCGCAGATGAACGGCAGTGCGCCCCGCGTCGCGTTCCACTTGATCGTGCCGCTGCACGAGATTGAGCAGGTGCGCACGACGCAGTTGGTAGGCGCCTCGGCGTTGGAAGCTCGCCTGAAAGATGGGCGCGTACTGGAGCTTATTCGCTACAGCAGCGCGCTGGCGCACTTGTTCGGACAGGCGCGGTTGCGGCTGGAGGCCATCCTCAAAGACGAAGAGCCGCCACCGTTCGAACACAAGCAGCTCGTGTGCGAGCAGTGCGGTCGCCCCATCCCTGAAGACTGCGTCTCGTGTCCTGCGTGTCGCTCGCAGAAGCAGGTGCTGATGCGCTTGATGGGGCTGGTGCGCCCCTACTGGAAGTATATGTGGCTCTCCACCATTTTAGCCATCATCACGGCGGCGGTGGAGCTTACCCCGCCCTATCTGACCAAGATCCTCATCGACGAGGTGCTGGTACCTCGCTCGAATGCGCACCTGTTCGCATGGCTACTGGGCGGGCTCATCGGCATACGGCTCTTCGGCACAGGCGTCAATATCATGCGCGGTCGGCTGAACGCTTGGCTCGGCAGCGAAATCTCGTTCATGCTGCGTTCCAAGCTCTACCAGCATCTGCAGTGGCTCTCGCTGAGCTATTTTGACAAGCGACAGACAGGCTCGATCATGAGTCGCGTGACGCGCGACACCGACGCGCTGTACGATTTCATCGTCAACAGCGCGCCCACCATTGCGCTGAATCTGTTGATGATTATCGGCATCGCGACGGTGATGGTGCTGATGGATTGGAAGTTGAGTCTGCTGGTGTTGCTGCCTGCGCCGTTTATCGTGTGGCTCTCGCGCTATGCGTGGTTCAAGGTGATTAAGGTGTGGCGTCGGCATTGGCATCGCTGGTCGCGCCTCACCGCGCATTTGGGCGGCACGCTGTCGGGCATTCGTGAGGTGAAGGCGTTTACCCAAGAGCAGCGCGAGATGCAGACTTTCGACAAGCGCAACTTCGAAATCGCTGAGACGGGCATGGTCGCTGGCAAAATCAACGCCAGCGTGTTCCCCCTCATCTCATTTTTGGTGATGTCTAGCTCGTTCGTGATTTGGTATGTGGGCGGGCGAGGCGTGCTGGAAGGCACCTTTGAGCTTGGCAAGCTTGTCGCGTTCCTCTCGTATATCGGTATGCTGTTCGGACCGCTGAGCATCATCACGAACATCATGGACTGGGCGTCGCGCACGGTGACCGCCGCCGAGCGCGTGTTCGAGGTGCTGGACACCGAGCCTGAAGTGCGCGACTCGCCCAACGCGAAACCCCTTGCGCAGGTCAAGGGCGAAATTGTGCTGGAGAATGTGTCGTTCGGTTATGAGAAGCACCACCCTGTGCTACACGAGATCAACCTGCACATTCGCCCTGGCGAGATGATTGGGCTGGTCGGCCCGTCGGGTTCGGGCAAGACGACACTGATTAATCTCATCTGTCGGTTTTACGACCCCACGCGCGGGCGTATCCTGCTGGACGGCAACGACCTGCGCGAGGTGCGCATGCAAGACCTGCGTCGGCATATCGGCGTGGTGCTGCAAGACAACTTCCTGTTTCCGGGCACGATTCGCGAAAACATCGCCTACGCGCGCCCCGACGCCACACTGGAAGAGATTATCGAGGCTGCCAAAGCCGCGAACGCGCACGATTTTATCATGCGCTTCCCCGACGGCTACGACACATGGACGGGCGAGCGGGGACATCGGCTGTCGGGGGGCGAGCGGCAGCGCATCGCGATTGCACGCGCTATCTTGCGCAACCCACAAATCCTGATTTTGGACGAAGCGACAGCGTCGGTCGACACCGAGACCGAGCGACTAATCCAAGAGGCGTTGGAACGGCTGGTGCAGAATCGCACTACGATAGCGATTGCGCACCGACTATCCACCCTGCGCAACGCCGATAGGATTGTGGTGCTGGAGCGTGGGCGCGTGGTGGAGGTCGGCTCACATGACGAGTTGATGGAACGGGAGGGGGTCTATCACCGCCTTGTGACGATGCAGATGGAGCTGAGCAAGTCGCGGCTGTTCGTGGGGTAGCGGACTACCGCGTTGCCCACACGATGCGCTCTGTGCCCCCGTAGTCGCGGCGAACGCGCGGGCTGGGAAAGCCGCACTCGCGCAAGACCTCTGCAACTGCCGATGCCAGGCGCGGGCTGCTCTCCAGTGCGATCAAGCCCGGCGAGCGCAGCGCGCGGCACGCTCCATGAGCCATCCGACGATAGGGCAGCAGCGGGTCGTCGGCGGGGACCAACAACGCCGAGCGCGGCTCGTAGCGCGTAATCTCTGGCTGTAAGGCGTCCCACTCGTCAGGCAACACATAGGGCGGGTTGCTTAGTATCGCGTCTACCGAGCGCGGGCGCAGCGAGTTCAGCCAATCCGCCTGGATCAGCAGCAGGCGCGTATCTAATCCCAGCTGCCGCCGATTGAGCCGTGCCCAGTGCAACGCGCGACGGCTACGGTCGATGCCTACCCCCATCCACTGCGGCGCGCGGCTCAGGCACGCCAGCGCAATCGCGCCTGAACCCGTGCCTGCGTCCACCAACCGAGGCGTGTGCAGATGCGATTGCGAAGATGCCCATTCCAGAAATAGCTCCACCAGCAACTCGGTCTCTGGGCGTGGGATAAGCGCGCCGCGCCCCACCGCGAGTTCCAGCCCGTAAAACCACACTCGGCGCGTGATATATGGCAGCGGCTCACGCGCGGCGCGACGGCGCAGCCAGCCCTCGAGGCGCCGCTTTTGCGCAGGCGTCAACAGCGCGTCGGGATGCGCCGTCAGATACGCGCGCTCAACGCGCATGCACGCCGCCGCCAGCGCCATCGCTTCGCGACGAGCGTCTTCAATACCTGCCTCAGACAAGGCTCGATAGGCGCTCTCACTCGCCTCTGCCACACGCACGGTGAGAATCATACCGATTCAGAGGTAAGGGAAACGACGCCCCTCCTGCGCTTTCACTGCGTGGCTCTTTCGGCAGGATTTTCTGTATCTCGCAGGAATCTCAGCTTTGCAGTTGGCAGACGAGTTTGCGGCGGCTGGATGTACGGGAAGTCGGTGTAAGTCCGACGCTGACGCGCAGCGGTAACTGGGGACGAACGCAGCAAGCAGCCACTGGCAATCGCTGGGAAGGCGCTGTAAGTAGGTTGATCCAGAAGCCCGAAGACCGATCCAGTCGTGATTGCTCGTTTCGCCTCGCGGGTTGGGCGAAAGAGCGCGCGTGGAGATGTGGCGCCCTAAGCACGGACAGGAATGTCCGTGCTACAAGCACAGCGCACAGACAGGAATGTCCGTGCTACAAGCACAGCGCACGGACAGGAATGTCCGTGCTACAAGCACAGCGCACGGACAGTCAGGTCAGAGCTCCAAGCACAGCGCACGGACAGGAATGTCCGTGCTACAAGCTCAGCGCACTGACAGGAAT
>JARJMV020000251.1 GCA_029335935.2 bacterium | reverse complement strand
GTACAGGGGGGCGCGGGGTGTTAGGGGTGTCCACGCCACCGTCTCCAGCGTGTGTTGGTGTAGGAACTCATACTTCTCCTCGCGCCGCCCCCACACCTCTGCGTAGAACACCCGCGAGGTGGGGGTATCGGGGGTCGCCTGTGCCTGATCGGGCGCGGCGCGACGCTTGACGGCAATCAGGATGGCGACGCCCTGTTGGATGTCGAACACATTCTCGTCTTTGCTGCCGTCGGGCGCGGTCTCTTTGCGGCGGATGTTACCGTGCAGGTCGAGCAGGTAGAGGGTGTCGAAGGTGTCCAGCAGGGCGCGGCGCATCGCGCGAAAAGTGGGCGCATCGAGGTAGCCGTGATTGGTGATGAAGGCGAGAATGCCTTGCCCCGTGCGCTCCAGTCGCCACTGTGCCCAGCGGATGAACTTCACATAGTCGTCCAGCAGCATCTTGGGGTTCTGCTCTTTACGGGCGTCTTGGGGGTAGTAGTCGCTGCGGATGAGACGCTCCAGCCACTCGACGCGGTTGGCGGAGTGTCCGCTGTAGGGCGGATTGCCGATGACCACCAAGATAGGCGTGTCGCGCTTGACGCGGTTCGCCTGCATGGCTTCTTCGGAGAGGATTCGCCACGGGCCGAGCTGCATCGGGATTTGCTCGCTGGGCAGCTCCAGCGTGTTGGTCAGATAGACGCCGAGGCGGGTGGCGTGGGCGTTGAGCATCAGCCCCAGCTTCAGGTGGGCAATCGTGTAGGGCGCCATCAGCAGTTCGAAGCCGAAGAGACGCTCCAGGAGGCGCGTGTGCGTCTCCTCGTTCCAAAGCCCCCCAAGACCGTGCTGATGGAGCCAATCTTGCACGAACTGCAGGATGTGGGCAAGGAACGAACCCGTGCCGCAGGCAGGGTCGAGGACATAGAGGGGCGAGTCGGCGTCTTTGAGCGACGCCAGCCCGTCGGGCAAGCGGAACTCGCTCTGGAGCAGGGTATGCACTGCGCGCACGAGGTAGTCGACGACGGGTTCGGGGGTGTAGTAGACGCCGCGCAGCTCGCGCAGGCGCGGGTCGTAGGCGTGCAGGAAGGTCTCGTAGAAATGCACGACGGCGTCCTCGCGACCTGTGCGCTGCTGGAACTGCTGCAGGATGGCGGGCATATCGGCGCAGTTGAGCAGGTACACCAAATCGTCCACGAAGGCGACGAACGGCTCCTCTTCCAGGGCGGGGTCGTTGAGCGTGTTGAACAGTTGGCGCAGGAAGGGATTGGTGCGGGGGATTTCGCGGGCGGCGGTGGCGCGCGTGAACGGGTGCGGAGGCTGATGATAGCAGCGCGCGGCGAACAGCCCGTAAGCGAGCGTCTGCGCCAGCATGTCGGCGAACTCGCTGAGATGGTGGGGCTGGTCTATATCGGGCAGCAGGGTCTGGGCGACGGCGGTGCGCAAATCGTTGAGTAGGGGCGACTGCTTGCCTTGCGCGAAGGTGGTTATGAGCGTGTCGCGGATGAGGTGTGCCAAGCGGGCGAGGCGTTGGGCAAGCGTGTTGGCGTCGGCAACAGGCTCAGGCGCACGCGCCAGGAAATCGCGCAGCAGCGCTTGCACTGCCTCAGGGCGGCTCAGGTGCGCAATCGTGCGCCGCTCGCCGTCGATGTACCACCGAAACTCGCGATAGTCGGTCAAAATCAGGTTCGGCAGGGCGTTGCGATAGCGCAGGAGCTGCTCGGACTGCTCGGCGTCGTCGAGGTTCGCGCCAACCTCTTTGGTTTCGATGTAGCCGATGGTGGCGGGGAGGCCTGTTAGGCGGCGTCGGATGGCGAGGTCGGGCGCGCCACACTCGATACGCTTCGGTTCGTTGATGACCTCGATGTGGGGGTCGAGTGTTTCGAGCAGGTGGGCAAGGGCGGGACGATGCGTATGCTCGGTCGCATCGCCTGTGTCCAGTTTTTGTTGGAGAGCGCGCTCGTAGGCGCGCAGGGGCGCACTCATCGGCGTTTCGATTCGCGAGCGTAGGAGGGTTTCCTGCTCCTGCGCCGTGAGGGCGCACCTATCGAGGCGGCGTTAGATCGCCAATCCAGTGGGCAGGCGCAGCTCATCGCGCAGGCACGCGAGCTGCTCCCATGTATAGCCAATCCGCAGCACAGTCGCCTCGTCGAACGGTTTGCCGATAATCTGCAACCCGACGGGCAAGCCGTTCACGAAACCGCACGGCACGCTCAAGCCTGGCAGTCCCGCAAGGTTCACAGGTATCGTCAGCACATCGGCGAGTTTCATCGCCAGTGGGTCATCCACCAGCGCGCCGAGCGGGAACGCAGGTGTGGGCGTGGTGGGGCACACGAGCGCGTCTACCTGCTGGAACACGGTCGCGAACTGCTGGCGCAATAGGGTACGCCCTTGCTGCGCTTTCAGGTAGAAGGCGTCGTAGTAGCCCGACGAGAGCGCGTAGGTCCCGATGATGATGCGCTGGATGACCTCTTTGCCGAAGCCCTCAGCACGGGTGGCTTCCATCATGCCGATATGCCCTCTCTCCGCGCCGACGCGCAGACCGTAGCGCACGCCATCGTAGCGCGCCAAGTTCGACGAGCACTCGGCAGGCGCAAGGATATAGTAAATCGCCAGCGACTGCTCCGCCATCGGCAGCGAGACCTCCTGCACTTGCGCACCGACCGACTCCAGCAAGCCAATTGCTTGGTGTACTGTCTCGGCGACTTCGGGCTGCACGCCTTGCTCGAAGAACTCTTGGGGGATGCCCAGCCGTATGCCCTTGATGTCGTCCACGAGCGCAGCGCGATAGTCGGGCGCGGGCAGGTCCACGCTGGTGGCGTCGTGGGGGTCTTTGCCGGCGATGGCGTTGAGCATCAGCGCGCAGTCCTCAACCGTTTTGGTGAGGGGGCCGATCTGGTCGAGCGAGGAGGCGTAGGCGACCAGTCCGTAGCGGCTGACGCGCCCGTAGGTGGGTTTGAGCCCCACCACGCCACAGAAGGCGGCGGGCTGACGGATGGAGCCGCCCGTGTCGGAGCCGAGCGCGGCATATGCCATATGCGCGGCGACCGCCGCCGCCGAACCGCCCGACGAACCGCCTGGCGCGCGCGTCAAGTCCCACGGGTTGCGCGTGATATGAAATGCCGAGAACTCGGTGGACGACCCCATCGCGAACTCGTCCATGTTCACCTTGCCGACGAAGATGGCGCCTGCCTCGCGCAGCCGCGCCACGACCGTCGCGTCGTAGGGGGGCACGAAGTTGTGCAAAATCCGTGAGGCGCAGGTGGTGCGCACGCCCGCCGTGCAGAGGTTGTCTTTGAGCGCTATCGGAACGCCCAGCAGCGGGCTACGCTCGCCTGCATCAAGCCGCGCCTGCGCCCGACGCGCCATCTCTCGCGCAAGCTCGGGCGTCGGGGTGATAAAAGCTTGCACCTGCGGCTCCACCGCGCTGATGTGGGTCAGTATCGCCTCCGTCAACTCGATTGCGGAGACCTCACGCGCCTGCAGTTTCCGATGCACTTCGGCGAGGCTAAGGGTCAGCAGCTCCTGCATCTACTCCTCCACGATACGCGGCACGATGAACAGCCCGTCGCGGGCTTCGGGGGCGTTCGCCAACGCGACCTCGCGCGTCAGCGTTGCGCCGACGCCATCCTCGCGCATAGCGTCAAACACGGGAATCGAGTGCGCCGTCGGCTCCACCGCTTCCAGGGGCAGCGACTGCAACCGTTCAAAATGCCCCATCAGGGCGTTAATCGCGTGCATCAGCTCCGCCAGCTGCGCGTCGCTCAGCTCCAGCCGCGCCAGCTTCGCCGTGTGGCGCATCTGCTCTAAGGTGATTGCCATCGCACCCGCAAGTATACCTAACCCTCCCTCTTTGGGGTATAATCCCGTTGTATAGGGAGGTCAACGAATGAAGATACTTACCAGTTTCTTGGGAGCGCTGCTGTTGCTGACCGCGTTTGCACAGAACTATGTCGATATCTCCATCGGTGGGAAGTTCATCCTGCGCATTCGCGCCGGGCACGCCAACCTGAGTATGGAGCAGCGCGCCCAGATTGTACAAGACCGCTTGGTGGAACTGCTGGGCGAACGGCTCACGGCAGAGATGATTACGCTGAAAGAGGTGCGCAAGGACCAGCAATACGAGATTTATGTGCGTGGACGGCTGCTGATTACCGTGACGCCCGCCGACGCCCAGGCGGCGCGCATGAGCGTCAAACAGCAGGCAGAGCACTGGCTCAAGCAGCTCCAGCGCACCTTGCCTGAAGTGAGCGCACGCCCGCCTCAATAACAGACTCGGCTCAACGAAATCGCTCCCGAGGGCAATAATCTGCAGTGGAGGTTGCAACGATGCAAACGACACACGCCGAAATCCTGCAGTTGGAAGATTACGAGGTCTGCGAAACGCGCGGTTTCTTGCCCGCGAGCGACCCGCTGCCGTACCTTGAAGACCCGTACTACGCGCCGTGGGAGCAAGTCGCCGCCGAGCTGCCCAAGCTGCTGGCGGCGCGCCGAGCACGCGCGGTTATCGAGGCGCTCCCGCGCCTCGATATCGACCGCTTGACGACCGATCGCGAACGCCGACGCGCGATGATGCTCCTTTCCTATCTTGGGCACGCCTATGTGTGGAACGGCGACGCGCCCGCCTCAAAGATACCAGAGAACCTCGCGCGTCCCTGGCATGCGCTAAGCCAGACTCTGGGAAGACCGCCCGTGCTCTCCTATGCTTCCTACGCGCTGGATAACTGGCGGCGATTAGACCCCAACGCGCCGATCGAACTGGGCAACATCGTGCTACTTCAGAACTTTCTGGGAGGATTAGATGAGGAGTGGTTCATTCTGATACATGTAGATATCGAGGCGAAGGCGGCGCCGGCAATTCACTCCATACCGACCGTGCTACAGGCGGCGGCACACGGAGACGCCCCCACGCTCGCGCAAGGGCTTGGGGCGGTCGCCGCCGCGTTGGAGCAGATGCACGCCGTGCTGCGACGCATGCCCGAAGCGTGCGACCCCTATATCTACTACCATCGAGTGCGCCCCTACATTCACGGCTGGAAGAACAACCCCGCCCTACCCAACGGCGTGATTTATGAGGGCGTGGACGCCTATCAAGGGCGGCCCCAACAGTTTCGCGGCGAGACAGGCGCACAAAGCGCCATCATTCCCACCTTAGATGGACTGCTGGGCATTCAGCACGCCGACGACCCGCTCAAAGCCTACCTGATGGAGATGCGACTCTACATGCCCCCCGCCCACCGACGCTTCTTGGAGACCGTTGAGGCGCGCTCACGCGTGCGTGAAGCGGTGATAGCCAGCGGCGACCCCGCCCTGCGCGAGGTCTACAACGCCTGCGTCGAGGGCGTGCAGCAGTTCCGCGCCCTGCACTTGCACTACGCCGCCGAGTATATCTACAAACAGCACGCCAAAGACCCCAAGAACCCCACAGGCGTCGGCACGGGCGGTACGCCCTTTATGCAGTACCTCAAGAAGCACCGCGACGAGAGCGGCAACCATAAACTATCTTAGACAGCGCTGGCTAAGATTGCTCGGTGGACGCCTCTGGGGACGCCTGCATAGACTGCCCATCGGCGCCTCTATGCCCGTCATAACCATAAACACCCATGCGCGGCGAGTTGGTCACGGGCAAAAGCCCCTCAAAGGTTAAATCGTCCCTTTGTGGGAAGGGGCGCTTTCACATTAAATCCGGTGGTCGCAGCATTCCAGCCTAACATCGCGCAAGAACCGATCGAGAACAGCCCGCGTTTTTCGGACGCTTTCTCAGGCAGGGTACAATCCCCATAGATGGTACCGAGTCGTTGGACAATTCCGCTCGTGTTAGCCGTGACGGTCTTTGTGCATTACTTGGATCGCAATAATCTGGCGATTGTATTACCCCAGATTGCTCAAGAGTTCGGTTGGAGCGATCGGCAGGTGGGGCAGTATGGGCAGTATCTTTTGGGGGCGTTCTATCTCACCTTCGGCGTCGCCCAGATACTGCTTAGCCCCATAGCGGAGCGGCTTGGCGTGAAGCGCAGTTTGATGTGCTCGATTCTGGGCTTCTCGGTCTGCACGATGCTGTTTTACCCGCTGGGTGGTTCGTTGGGTGCGCTGATTGCGTTGCGATTGTTGCTGGGCGCGGCGGAGAGCGTGCATATGCCCATGAACAGCGCGTTGGTCAGTCGCTGGTTTCCCCCGCGCGAGCGTGGGCGAGCGAACTCAATCTATGTTGCGGGGATTCTGGTGGCGTTGGCAGTTGCGCCTTTGCTGATTGTGCCGATTGCCGAGCGATTAGGCTGGCGGATGGCGTTCCTGATACTGGGCGTAGCAGGGCTGGTGGTGAGTTTGCCTCTGGTGGCTCGGTACATCCACGACGCGCCTCTCCCGTCGGTCTCACACGCCGACGATGGCGGGGTTGTTCGCACCCTGCGCGGCGGGGACACTCGTGCGGAGCGGCAGTGGCTTTGGCTCTATATTGCGGCGGGGGCGTGCAACGCCTTCTGCGTGTTTGGTATCCTGAACTGGTTGCCAAGCTACCTGAATCGCACGCGCGGGATCGAGTTTGGCGCGCTTAGCCTACCGCTGTTTAGCGTGTTTCTGGCGGGGATTGTGGGCGTGTTGCTGTGGGCAACGCTGGGCGACCGCACAGGCAGGCGGATGCTCATGGCCAGTGTTGGGCTACTGCTGGCGAGTGGATGCGTGCTGCTGACAGCCCATATGCCTTCCAACACGCTCACCCTCGCGCTGCTGGCGTTGGGAGTGTTCTTCCAGAGTAGCTATAACGCGCAAGAGTTTGCCACCCTGCAGCAGATGGCGCCTTCAGGGCGCGTGGGCGCACTCACGGGGCTATACAACGGCGTGACAGTGTTGGTGGGCGGGGTGGGCGGCTCGCTCGTGCCAGGCGCGGTTGTCGCGCTCACAGGCGACTTTCAGAAAGGCTTATTGAGCGTCGCGGCGGGCGCGCTGATGGTCAGCCTGCTGATGGCATGGCTAAGTCGCACGGAGCAGACGCCGTTGGGTATCCTCAAAGGCTGATGCAGTCCATGGACGACGCGCTGTGGCTCCAACGCTTTCCAGAGTTGGAGCTGCTCATCCCCAGCCACGAGCTGCAGAAGCGCGTGGCGGC
>JARJMV020000221.1 GCA_029335935.2 bacterium | reverse complement strand
GCTACAAACTAATTCAACTGACGCTTCGCTCCGAGCGTCAGGCAGGTTTCAATCCCTCACAGGTAGGCTACAAACCAAGACGCTTTTTTCGGGCAAGCGCCTTGCTGAACTCAAAAAAGAGCCGATTGTCAAGGTAAGTCGCCGCTGCGTTTGTGTCGATACTATACCCCATCGTTGACAGTGAAGTCAAGGGGTGTCGTCGATCGGGGGCGGATTTGAACTCAAGTGGGGGAAAGTCGGCGATCGACGCATTTTGGGTTTTTGGCATACAGGATGTGGTGTGAGTAGAGTGGTTAGCAACTCAACTGGTGGTATCTTGTCGTTCCGAGTGTCGTCGAACGAACGGTTAGTCAATAATTCAGCGAAAAAGGAGGCGCACGCGCGTAGCGCGCCGACGGTAATGCTTCAGCGTTTGGCGTATCCGACGCGATTGCCCGAAATCAGAGGAACTGGGTCGGCTCGTTTTTGGAGACCCCCAGCGTGCGCCGTTCCAGATACGCCGTGCTACGCAAGAGGTAGAACAGCACGCTGTCTTCGTTCGGGTCGATAATCTTGAGCAGAGCGCGTTGCAGGCGGGCGAGCTGCGCCTCGGTGAGTTCGCCCTCAAAGACCGAGTTCTGCACCCAAGTGAGGTATTTGCGCCCCGTTTTGAGCACTTTCTGCACGCGCGCCACATTCACATCGTACACCATAATCACATACATCGCGCTCTCACCTCAGTTTGAACGGTTCGTAGGGCTTTTCACCGATGAGATGTTTCTCCAGCTTGTAAAGGTCTAAGCGGATTGCCGTGCGGTAGGACACATGGCGTTTGAGCGTGCGGTGTTCGAAGGTGGTTTGCAGTCGCTCTTCCCACGCTTTGAGGAAGATTTTGCGCCCCTCTTCGTTGAGGTAGATTCCGGCGGTCTCTTCCGCGAAGTGTTCGGTTCGGATTTGGCGCTTTTGAATGAGTGTCAGCAGGGTGCGATCCACCAGCACGGGTTTGAACACCTCCGCGATGTCCAGGTTGAGGGTGAATCGTCGGAAGTTGGTGGTGTGCAGGTAGCCGATGCGCGGGTCGAGGTGGGTCTGGTAGATTTCGGAGAGGGCGACGGTATAAAGCAGGCTGTTGCCGAAGGAGAGGAGGGCGTTTAAGCGGTTGCGGGGCGGGCGGCGCGTGCGCTTCTCGAAGGCGAAGTCGGGGCTTTGCAGCACGCGATCGAAAAGGGTGTAGTAAGTATCCCGCGCCTGCCCTTCCAACTGCATGAGCGACTCGATCGTCTCGCTAATCTGAGCGTCGTCGTGTAGGGCTTTGAGGCGTTGGAGGAGCTCATCGAGCGGCGTCTGGCGCTGGTGATAGTAGCGGGCGACATGCATCAGATTCGTCAGCGCGCCCTGCACGATGCGGCGCGCCACATCCAATCGGCGCGTCGCGTCCAGATAATGCTCCACCTGCTTCAAAATCATATAGCCCGAGTTGAAATGCTCGCGCGGATAGTACGACCCTGTGTAGTAGCCGTAGTGGTTATAGAAGTGCACAATCACCTGATTCTGGCTGAGGAACTCCAGCACGCGCTTGTTGAGGTTCACCTCGCCGAAGATATGGAGTTCGCGTACACTCTCGATGGGCAGGTAGCGTTTCGTGCCGTCTTCCAACTCCAGCAGGAGCGTGTTCTGGTCGCGCTGGAGGGTACAGTGGCTGTTGATATAGAGGCTCTTTTTCATGGCGTTTCCTCCTCACACCAGCATAGTTCTTGGTAGGCGCAGGTTCGGCAGATGGATAACGGTTTGGGCACATGGGGTGGCAGGGGCTGCTGGCGCAACTGTTGGACGGCGTTCAGGGCGCGTTGCAGACTTGCCAACCCCTCCGCGTCCAGTTCTACGGTTTCACGGCGGTTCTGCTGGGGGTAGTAG
This sequence comes from bacterium, assembly GCA_029335935.2. Lineage (GTDB taxonomy): Bacteria > Armatimonadota > Fimbriimonadia > Fimbriimonadales > GBS-DC > GBS-DC. The sequence continues at coordinate 3,093 of JARJMV020000221.1, read as the reverse complement.
AGTACGCCTTTGAGTTCGAGTCCGCGTTCGCGCAGGAGGTAGAGGTAATACAGGAGTTGGAGTCGGTGGGCTTCGCTTTTGCGAGGGCTACGCTTGATTTCGAAGACCAGCTCGCCCGCGATTTTATCCACGCGTGCGAAGTTTTCGATGGGCACTTCGGTGTAGGCGTTCTCGGCGTGCGGCGACGGCTCCAACGCCTGTTGATGCACCAAGCGTCCGAGTTCTACATAGGGCGAGTGGGGTTCCATCACCAGTTGGCGCTGCAGGAACCAGCACTTGCGCGGGCAGATGCTCCACGCATTTAGCTCGTACCCTCGCACGGCTTGCTCGCTCCAGGTTTCTGAAGGTGTTTCGAGGTGGTGCATAGCCCACGATAAGATTGATTCCGTACTATATCCACTCCAATCCACTCGTGGTTTCTTGCGCTTGAGCGGGATGTTCTAACCCGACCTCTTCGCTGTAGGGAAGCGAGGTAACTGCCACCGCAAGGTCTGCAACAGGTGTAAAGTGTTGTGGGTATTGAATCAGCCACCAATGCGGTACAGACACGAGCAAATCGGGCAGTCGCCAAAGCATTTTCTGCGCACGCAGTTGATAGGCTTCTTGTACGAATTGTTCTGGGAGAACTTCGATTTGGATCTCGCCAGGGCGTGTGGCAAAAAGCCGACGCATCTGCTCATCCTTCAGGTCGAGGGTGTAGCAGCCGCAGATACGCTGCACCTCCTGCAGGGTTTGGCGCCCCTGTTGAAGTGCCTCTTGGAACGATTCTGAGTGCCAGATGTGTCGGTAGAGCAGATCAGCTGCGTCTGAGAGTTCTCGGTTGGTAGGGTTCTGGGGCAGCTTCTTGAGAGCAGCGAGGGTCTGCTCCAGAGTTTCCTTGCCATAGAGGTATTCCGAGCGAAGGTCGTATTGGCAGAGAATGTGTACAAGCGCGGGGTTCGGCAGCTCCCCCTTTCGGTTCACACGCCCCATGCGTTGCACAAGGGCGTCCAGTGGAGCCAACTCTGTGTAGAGTCGCTGGAAGGAGATGTCCAAACTCACCTCCACCACTTGCGTAGCAATCAGGAGCGTTCCTGCAGCGGGGTTCTGGATGGTTTCTTCCTTACTTCTGCGGTCTCGGTAGATGAATCGTGAGTGGAGTAGATGCACCTCGGGGCGTCTGGTTTTCCGCTGGGCGGCTGCAGCGCGCGCTTCGCGATAAAGTTGCTGAGCGAGGGGTACCGTGTTGACGACGAACAGCACAGTTTCGTTGTGAGCCGCGTGTTCGAGCGCTTCGTGGAGTGCTTCTTCAAGGGCACGGCTCTCTTCCAGAGTGATTTTGTGCCGTCGTTGGCGCCAGAGGTTCTCATCCGCTGAGACGAGCAGCGCGTCGCCGAGCGTCTGGCGCAGTGGCGAGGGCAGGGTGGCGCTGGCGATTGCGAGCCGCGCAGGAGGGTCGCTCTCTAGCGCGGCTCGCAATAACCCCAGCGTGTACGGTTCGTATGCGTGGATTTCGTCCATCAACACAGTGGCGTGGCGCGAGAGCAGGCGTCGAATTTCCCAATGCCGCCCGTGCAAGTGCGCCAACAGGTACTGGTCTAAGGTGGCGACGGTGATGGGCTTTGCAAACACATGGCTGAACAGTTTTACATCTAGGGGCGGTTCTTCAAAGTCGCTGGCAAGTTCCAGCAGGGCGCGGGAGTGGGCAACGCCGACCTTCTTTTTGCCATAGATGTTCGCGAGGCGTCGCCACATCGCGTTCGCTGTCGCCTGAGTGGGCAGCAGGTAGAGGATGCGCTGGCTGTCGCTCGCCCAAAGCAGCAGCGCTTCCGTCTTACCAGAGCCTGTAGGCGCGTGCAGGTAGAGGCGTGAAGCGTCAGAGTAGCGACACTGCTGCTGATAATCGTAGAGTTGTAGCCCGTTTTTGTGGAGTCGCTCGTTAAGCTTGCGCGCACCGCCTTCCAAAAACACAATCTTCGCACTCCCGTGTCCCCCTGAAGCGAGCCAGTCGGCAAGACAGAGAACACCTTTCACCGTTGTAAAGTCCCGAACAGGCAATCGTTGGAACTGCTGCATCAAGGTTCGGCTGCCGTCGGGGTATTGGACTTCCTGATGGAGCCACTGCACAGGATTGCTCCTGATACACTGAATCAGTTGATCTGCCTCCTCTTTCGGAAGTATTTCTTGCAGCCACGCTTCCAGCGGCGCGTGTAGCCAGTCAGGTAGTTGGAAGCCTTGATAGAGTGTGGGGTGCAGTGGGGAGTGGTGGCTCAGCACAGCTGCCGTTGCCAGCTTCGGCGAACCCTGGCCAAAGCGTTTCGCTTCGAGGGCTAACGCGAGTGGGAAGGACGCCAGCGCGTGGGGATACGCGCGTCCTTGAGTGCCGCATATGTGTTTTTGAAACGATTGGGTCGCTTTGCCGACATCGTGCATTAGGCAAGCGAGCTCGATGCGCTTTGTCAGCTCGTCTTGCAGCTGAAGGCGCTTGCAGATTTCGCGCGCTCGCTCGAGGACACGCTTAGTATGTTCTGTGAGCGTCTCGTTCGGCTTGGCAAGCAGCTCTCCCATAGCGCACACACCTGCTGTACTAAGGTAGCCAGACGAACTGTCGGTCGTTGTAGCGGTGGACCTCACGGTCGAGCGAGCCTGTATTGATCTCCACCGAGACGGTGTAGGGTAGGAAGGTAAAGTCGCGCGGCTCTAAGGGTTCTCGCTCACCGTGTTTGCCGATTTGGAATCGCGTGGGCAAGTATTCCACGACAGCGGGTTCATAGGTCGCTTCTTCCTGCAAGATGGGGCGCGCGTTTAGTAGGCGCAAATCACCTGGCAGGATTGTGCCCCTGAATCGGAAAGGCGTTTCACTGACAGGCAGGCATTCTACCAAGCTACACGATTCGATATGCGCCAGCTCGTCTTCGCGCCCCAGCGAGAGTGGGTATGCTGGCTCTCGGAATGCACTGTAGAGCTTTTCGAGGAGAGCTTCGTCGCCTCCGTACAGTAGGGTGAACTGGGCGTCTTAGAGTATTTCACGCAGATAGTGCGAACGCTTCAACAAGCCCCCATCAAAGTTGAGCAGCGTCCACATGACGCTAGCGCGCCCAGGCTGCTATAGGG
>JARJMV020000111.1 GCA_029335935.2 bacterium | reverse complement strand
GCGCTCACGCCTGCGTGTGATGCCCAAAGAGCGGCTCATCGAGCTGAACTTGGAGATCGATACCAGCGTCGCGAGCTTGATGGAGTACTTCGAGATATTTTTGGATCGGATGGTGATGTGTCGCCGCGCGGCGGAAGCGTTGGAGTGCCAGTTCCACCTGATGATTAACGGCGCGCCGATAGGGTAGGAAGTCGTCCCTTTTGTTTTGCATTCTCTCCTGGCTACCTCCCGTGAACGGGAAAAGCGCGCTGCGTAGGCTGGCGCTCCCGCCCTGTGTGCAGAAAGAGACGGGGCTGAGCTGTTTTCACCTTTGAAGAACTCAACAGAACGGCAGGAATCGCGTTTGCGAGCGCGAATCGTCGCTGATGCAGGCAAGGAGGACTTTATGCACAGACGAGAGAGCGCATTCGTGATTGCGTTTCGGGTACTGTTTGAGCGTCCCACTTTGGCAGTGATGATGTTTTTGCAGTACGCCATCTGGGGCACATGGTCGGTGGCGTTGGCGGGCTACTTAGAACAGGAGTTAGGCTTCACAGGCTGGGGTTTAGCGTTTATCTACAATGCGTTGCCGTTGATGAGCCTGATTGTGCCGTTCACGGCGGGTCAGATAGCCGACCGTTTCATGCCTGCGCAGCGTGCGTTGGCGCTGTTCCACCTGTTGGGCGGGGGCTTGCTGATAGCGCTCGCCTTCCAACGCGAACTCATACCGATGACCGCGCTCATGCTCGGCTACGCCTTCTTCTACGCGCCCACACTGGCGCTCTCTAACTCGGTCGCGTTCCGCAACCTGAAAGCCCCCGAGATGGAGTTTGGTCCGATTCGCGTGTGGGGCACGATTGGCTGGATTGTGGCGAACTTTGGTGTGAGTTTCACACGGGGGCAGTTCGGCTCGCTGCAGTGGGGCGTGATCGATGTGTTTGCGTTGGCAGGGGGTATCTCGCTCTTGGCGGCGTTGGCATGCCTCGCGCTGCCCCACACCCCCCCCGCGAAAGAATCCAGCGACCCGCTTGCCTTCACGAAAGCCTTTAGCCTGCTGCACGACCCAAACTATCGTATCTTCTTCTTGATTGCGCTGATTGTGGCGACCGAGCTGCCGCTGTACTATGTGCTGACCTTCCCGTTCCTGCAGTCGGCGGGCGGCGTGGTGGGCATCACTGCGGAGAACCTACCCTCGTGGATGACGATTGCCCAGATAGCCGAAATCTTCACGATCGCGTTCATGCTGCCAGCGGTGCTGCCTATTTGGGGCGTGCGCAAGACGATGCTGGTTGGCATCTTCGCATGGCCCATGCGCTACGCAGTGTTCGCGTTAGCTTGGGCGTTCCATCAGACGGCGTCGTGGACGGTGTGGCTTGCAGTCGCTGCGCTCGCCCTGCACGGCTTCTGCTATGTGTTCTTCTTTGTGGTGGCGTTCATCTATACCGACAGTGTCGCGCCGAGCGATGTGCGCTCCTCGGCGCAGGCGCTAATTAATGTGGCGGTGCTGGGCGTGGGGATGCTGCTTGGCGGTTTCTTTGCTGGCTGGCTGAAAGAATTCTTTACGGTGGAAGGCGTCACGAACTATACGCGGGTGTTCACTGTGCCGACCGTGATTACCGTGCTGGCAGGCATCGCTTTCGCTGTGCTGTTCCGCGAGAAACCAGCAGGAGAAGTTGCGCCTCAGGCGAACTAAGTGCTATGAGCGAGCAGCCAACTGTATTCCATTGGCGTGTGCATTTGGCGAAGCGTCAGCCCGAGCGGTTGCCCGTGGTGATGCTGGTGCTAATCGGTGTGCCGCTATTGGGCATGTGGCTGATGGGGCACTGGATTTTCGCGCTGGTCGCGCTGTGGATGCTCTGGAGCGCGACGGCGGACTTCCTGTTGCCCATCCGCTACGAAGCCGATGCGGAGGGCGTGCGCCAGCGTGGCTGGTCGCCGCGCGTGATGCGCTGGGAAAGGGTTAAGCGCGTGGTGTGGGGCGAGGACGGCGTACTGCTCAGTCCGTTCGCTCACCAGTCCCGCCTCAACGCCTATCGCGGCGTATTCCTGTGGTACGGCGACCACCGCGAGGCGGTTGAAAACTTCGTGCGCGCCCACTGCGCTCACGCACTCGGCGAAACTAAACCGAACAAGAAGCGTCGTCGTGGTCAAGACACGCCTGTCCGTGCATAAAAGCCACGCGCCGTAGCGTCGGCGGGACGCCGACAAACTACGCGCCCCAAAAACTATGCGTGAGTTTTGGAAGGAGCCTCTCAGCGAGGCGCGGAAGCAGGAACTAATCGACGCACTGGCGCATCAGGTCGTCCAGCGCGGACTGAGCGCGCCTGCCGTGCTGTTTCTGGAACTGCACAAGCCGTTCGCCTTCATCGGCTCGCAGGCAGGCGTGGTGTTCGCGCCATTCCTCGCGCCACTCTTGGGCTTCGAGCGCGTCGATACCTACACCCAGCTGCTCGGCGAACGCGAGAATTGGGACCGACTGATTGAGCGAATTGAGGAGCTCAACGAAGAACGAAAGATGCAAGCGACTCAGGAGTAGGGAGCGATGACCTATCAACATGCACAAGACAACTGGTTCGCAGCGTTGGTGATCGGCTTCATCGCGCTGGCGGTGCTGGTCAACATCTTACGCGCGCGGGCGGGCGCCCAGCTCTACATCCGCCGCATTCCGGGGCTGGACGCCATCGACGAGGCGATTGGGCGCTCCACCGAACTGGGACGCCCCGTGACGATGATTCCGGGGCTGACCAGCTTCGGCGTGGAGGCGGTGCAGGCCCTGACGATTTTCAAGTATATCACCAAACAGATTGCCCGATTTGCGACGCCGATGCGCCTGCTCACTGCCGACCCG
>JARJMV020000190.1 GCA_029335935.2 bacterium | reverse complement strand
GCGCCATACGGTGTTCGCATCTGCCGTCAGCGTCTTGGTTACGCTGGTGCTTGTGCTGGGGTTAGTGATAAAGACCGTCATAGGGCGGTTCGCGCCATCTGCGCCTAAGTATCCAACCAGCAAGGGCGCGTCCGCTTCCTGGTGCGCAAAGTAGACGCGCATAGCTGACGAACCGTTTAGCTCAAACTCGCCATAGAAGAATCGCCCAGCAGGAGTACCCGCTGGGAGGGTGAACCTCAAGGTGGTCTGACCATTTGCAGGCAAGCTCATCGCACTGCGCACACTGGGTTGATATCGGTCGCGCCAGCGTCGCAACGCCGCGCCCTTCAGGTATACATCGCCGAGAGAATACATATAGAACTGCCCCGTGATAGGCGTATCGGTAGTATTGCGGATTGTGAGGCTGACAAGGCGGCTGCCGTCATCCAATTCCAGCCCATTGCGCCGCCGCACCACTGCACGCCTTCCGCGTCAATCGTCCATGTATCGCTCTCTTGAGCGTCAGGCGCGCTAATCGTGCGTGTGAGATTGCCCACGAAGAAGTGTTCCAGATGTTCGGGGTCGGGAATCTCTGGGTAGAACACGCGGTCGCGTTCAGCGTTGCGCGAGTCGTAGGTCTGCAGCAGGAACTGCGTCGTGGGGATGAGGAGCGCGAAGTCTTGGTACAGCACTAAGCCACCGCGTTAATATAGCTAATGGTGATTGGCACATTTCCCTGCGACCAACTAAGCGACACGCTCAGAAGCATCGCGAATATCCAGAGGTATCCTTTCCAGCACATAGCAGTTTCCCTCGGTATTATAGCACAGAATTTCCTGTGTGCCGTGCAGCAGTCGGTCCTTCGATGGCTCGCGTGTTGGCTCATAGAATATCCCTAATGGGTTAATGCGTTCCGGAGGTGCGATGTACCCTTGAGACGCGCGGATTGGGTTGAATTGTTCAGGGCGTGCCCCATCCCCCGCCGCCGGGGGTTCGCACAGTCAGGAGTGCGCCTGCGGGCACGCGGATGACGCCCTTGCTCAGCTCGGCGTCGACCTCGCCGTCGATGTGGAGGGTGTTCTGACCGCGTTTGCCGGGCTTGCCGCCCTGCAAGCCGTAGGGGGGGCGTCGTCGGCGTTCGGTGAGCAGGGTGAGCGTGGTTTCGGTGAGGAACTGATAGGTGCGGATGATGCCGTCGCCGCCGCGTCGTTGTCCTGCCCCGCCAGTGCGCTCAGCGATGCGATACTCCAGCACGCGCACGGGATACGCGCTCTCGATGGCTTCGATGGGGGTGTTGCGTGTGTTGGTCATGTGGGTGTGGATGGCGCTTGCGCCGTCGGCATCGGGGTGCGCGCCTGCCCCGCCTGCCAGTGTTTCGTAATACACGAACGGCTTACGGCGGATGGGGTCGTAGCCGCCGAACAGGATGTTGTTCATCGTGCCTTGCGAGGCGGCGGGGATGGCGTCGGGCAGGGCTTGGGCGAGCGCACCCAGCAAGGCGTCCACGATGCGCTGCGAGGTCTCCACATTCCCGCCTGCCACCGCTGCGGGGGGCTGCGCGTTCACGATGGTGCCTGCAGGCGCGACCACCTCGATCGGTTGCCAGCAGCCATCGTTCGTGGGAGCATCGTCGGGTAGCAGGCAGCGCACGACATAGTAGCACGCGGCGCGTGTCACGGCTTCGGGCGCGTTCAGCCCGCCTTCGGTCTGGGGTGCGCTCCCCGTAAAATCGAAGCGCACCGTGCCCTGCTCGCTCGCAGGCACGACGACGCGCACGCGGATGGGCAGGTCGCGGTTGCCGCGCCCGTCGTCGTCTAAGTAGTCCACGAACTCATACTCGCCGCGTGGGATTTGGCTCAGCGCGGCGCGGGTGAGCTGCTCGCTGTAGCGCATCAACATCTCGAATCGCGCCTCCCACGCTTCCCTGCCCTCGCTTTGGAACAGCTCGTGAAGCCGTCGGACGCCGATGCGGTTCGCGCCGATTTGCGCCATCAGGTCGCCCCAGCGTTCGTCGGGCGTGCGCACATTGTGCAGGATGAAGTTCAGGAGAGTTTCCTGCAGCACGCCGCCCTCCACCAGCTTCACGGGCGGGATGCGCAGTCCCTCTTCATAAATCTCGCTGGCGAGCGGCATCGAGCCGGGCGTCGCGCCGCCCGTGTCGGCGTGGTGGGCGCGACTCGCCACAAAGCCTGCCCGCTCCCCATCCACAAACACCGGCGCGACCAGCGTCCAGTCGGGCAGGTGCGTGCCTGCGTGGTAGGGGTCGTTGGTCAGCACCATATCGCCCTCGCGCCACTCCAAGCGGTTCAGCAGGTACTCCATCAGCAGGGGCATCGCGCCCAGATGCACGGGGATATGCGCTGCCTGCGCGACCAGCCTGCCCCGCGCGTCGAAGAGCGCACACGAGTAATCGCGCCGCTCCTTGATGTTGGGCGAGCAGGCGGCGTACTCCAGCGTCGCGCCCATCTCCTCTGGGATTGCGCTCAGCCGCTCGTGATAGAGCCAGATACGAGAGGCGTCGTAAGAGGACATGCCCAAACTATGACCCCTCTTGGTTGGCCCCTTCCTCGGACGCGGGCGAGCTTGCGATCCCGAACATCTCGCCTAAGTGCAGTCGCAGTTCGGGGAAGCGTTTCGGCTGGAACGGGCGCATCGGAGGCGTGGTGGCAACCAGCAGATACCCCTCCGCCGTCCACTGATACTCCTCCACCACCAGCGTCTCGCTGTCAATCAGCCACACCCACGGCACGCCCGCTCGGCGATAGGCGTCCAGCTTCTCCACACGGTCATAAC